>JBFFMO010000076.1:0-10001 GCA_041554035.1 Allomicrovenator sp.
CCGACCAACGTCAAGATCGGCTGGGCTGCGAACGTTCGTGTTCTGGTCAGAACCGCGCGCTCAGACGGAAGGCGTACGACGGCATCTCGGACATCTGGACCTCGGCACCCGCGCCCAATGCTTTCCAACTGTATTCGAGGCCGGCGAAGGCGACGGGAGAGAGGTCTTTTCCTGAGGACAGATCGACCTCATCCGTGAGCTCGACCGCAATCGACGCCATGCCTCCCAGTCCGATATAGGGAGACAGTCCGAAAAAATTGTAGCTGATCGAGGCATCGACGCCGCCGGTTCCAAACCACAGCTCTGATGGACCCAGCATGGTCGTGAAATTGGGCCGGACCGCCACGGAGAATGGCGCGCCCTCAGACTGTTGCATGACGCCGATCTTCGACTCCACGCCTACGAACCCGTAATTCGCTCGGGGATCCACGCTGCCCCAGACGCCGACGTCGACGTTTTCGAGCACGCCCATGCGAAAGACCACGCGAGGTATCGGTTTCCCGTCGCCGAGCCAGTGGTCGTCTTCGGGGTGGGACATCGTATTATTCCACGCGCCATCGGCATCTTCGATGGTCGTATGCGACAGAGACACACCGAGATCAAAGTTCCACTTCCCCAACGTTTCAGCGCTAGAGACCTGATGGAACCGAACGACCGTTCCAGCCTCGCCGGCGAACTGCGTGAACTCATCTTGGGTCAGGTCCGAATGCAGGTCGAAGTAACAGCTCTCATACGCATTTGCCACGTGCAGCACCGGTTCGCCGGCGCCTGTGGTGGCGCTGTGTGCGAGTACCGCTGAGGGGATCACAGCCCCGAGGGCGGCGATGGATAGGGCGATGACCTGTTCTTTGCGGCGTTTCATTTCGAGCTCCTTACACGCGCCTCAGCGCCGTCCAGTCGTCAGTGACAACCGAACTCTAGGAGTCGCTGCAGGCCTTCGGTATCGGCCAATGGATAGATTCTGATGGGGAAATCGTCGATTTATGCCCGCGTATACCGATCGATATACATCACTCATTCTTAGTGAACGGTGAGCTCGATGAGCCCCAGGGTCTGTGCGTTTTGCACTGCCTGCAGCCGATTACGCGCACCGAGCTTCTGCAACAACCGGTGCATATGGGTCTTCACTGTGCCTGGCGAAACAAATAGCCTTTTCGCGACCTCCGGGTTGGACAGCCCAGCCGCCACGAGCCCCAGAACTTCGATCTCTCGCGCGGTGAGGGTTTCCGCCGGAGTGTCGACGGCAGGCCGATGCACGTGAAGCGGTGTGGGTCGCTGGACGGAGGATTGACGCGGCGCGTCCAGGTCTGATGGCCATTCACGGTCGGCCGTGGCCGCCAAGATAGCGTTGATGACATCGGCGTTTTCATTCCGCCAACGCCGGTGCGAAGGACCGAGGTGGTTCGCCTTCAGCAGCAGCGCAGCAGCCTCGTCGACATCCTGGAGGGCCAGACGGACGCGGGCTTCGACGAGCAGCCAGTCGATCACGTATGTGGAACGACCAGCCTCCTCATCTATTTCTCGGATTTCTCGGATGCGTTCGGCGAGTTCGCTGGACGGCAATCGGGCCGCGGCGAGCAGTTGCGACAAGCTCAGTTCATGAGTCACGGCCTTGTACGTCGCCCTCGTCGGGAGGTCGTCCAAAGCGCCGGGGTACCTGCCACTGAGCAGACTGATCAGGTCACCTGTGCCTTGAGTCCACGCATGCAGCAGGGGGATGTCCGCCGCAGTTGCCGCAGCCACGGCTTGCGCGAGTGATTCGCCGGAGAGATCTTCCTCGCCTGCCGCCGCGCACACCCGCGCCCGAAGGCAGAGCGCGCCGACGAGCACAAAAGGATCCTCAAGAATCCGGATTCGAGGGACGGCTTGTTCCAGTTCGGTCAACGCCTCGGCGAGCCGCCCATGTTCGAAATGAACGTGGGCAAGTTCGGCCCGAAGGTGCCCGGTGATGCCCAGCATCGTTTCTCCTTCGGACGCCGCGTACGCCAACCCCGACTGGCACGCGCGCTCGGCCTCATCGAGCCGACCAAGGGACCGCAACGCCCATGCGCGATATCCCACCGCGGCGAGCGCCGCGTAGTGGTTGTGTCCCAGCTTGCCCAGCGCCTCGGCATACCCCAGACGGGCGATAGATTGAAGCGTAAGTCCCATCATCACGCCCAGTATCCCAGCCTGAAGCTCGATCACCGATCGGACCAGACAGGCGTCCTGTGGCAGCGTCGCAAGCGTTGCATCGGCGTGGAGAAGACAACCGGCCAGGTCAGACACGGGTCGGGTGGCGATCGATTCCGTCGCCAGCAGCTGGGCCTCGATCTCAGAACGGCGCTTCGCGGGTAAGTCGCCTCTCGAAAGGCGGGCACGCCCTCTGGCGACTGCGCGGAGCGCGGCTTCGACACGTGGCGGGCTGCGCACGGGCAGAACCGCCAGCCATGCGGCCGACGACGCGACTGCTGGATATTCGTCCATCGCCGAATCAGGCAGATGGCTGACCCAGTGCTGCAAGGTTCGGCGGTCACTCACGCAGAGCGTCTCGATTCCCCAGCGGTCCACGATCTCACACATCACGTCGTCCGCGCCCGCAGCGAGGGCGTGAACGAATGCCTGGTTTGGGTCCTCATCGATCCACCATAATGCGGCCTGCCGCTGCAGCAACCGCGTGCGTTCGGTATCCCGGGCAAGTCGGCTACGCAGGACGTCTCCGAATAGATGATGATACCGGTACCACTCACGCTGGTAGTCGAGCGGGATCAAAAACAGCCCTGCGGCTTCGATGCGTTTGAGCGTCTGGGCTGCGTCTTGATCTCCCGTTAGAGCTGCGCACAGGTCGGGCGAGAAGCGTTCGAGTAGCGAGGTCGAGAGAAGGAAATCGCGAGTCTCGGCATCGAGATCGTCGAGCACCTCACCGACCAAGAACTCGGCAATCGCGGATTCGTGGGGCAGCTTTTCGACCATGTCGTCGATGGGCGTTCCACGCTGCATCGATAGCCCCATGAGCTGGATGCCCGCCGCCCATCCTTCGGAGGCTCGCCATAGCTTTCCGATGGACGCATCGTCAATTTCCAAGCCAAGAAGGTCACGACAGAAGGTCGACGTTTCATCTTCTCGAAAATCGAGATCCTCCACACGCACCTCAGTGATTTCGTCCCGGGCGCGCAGCGTCGTTAGTGAAAAGAGTGGTTCGGAGCGGCTCGTCGCCAACACGTGCATACAAGGCGGGAGGTTATTGAGAAGCCAGCCGAGCGCTTCGTGAACGCGCGGATTATCAATGACATGGAGGTCGTCGAGCACCAAGACGAAGGGGTCGACTTCGGCCGCGAGAGGAAAGAGCAGCAATTCGGCCAGCAAAGGCTCGATCTCAAGGTCCCCATCCGCGGCGACGGCTTCGAGCCCAAGCAGATCTGGGCGGAGGCGCTGCACGGCTCCGACAACGTAGCTCACGAACCTCGCGGGATCGTTGTCCCGTGGATCAAGAGAGAGCCATGCCACAGGCCGGTCTGCCTCGGACAACCATTGCACCGCCAGCGTCGTTTTGCCGGCCCCGGCTGGCGCGACCACGAGCGTGAACCGGCGCCACAGGCCTTTTTCGATCGCATCCGTCAGGCGATCGCGCACGACGATGGACGGGCGACGACGAGGGGTGAACAACTTCGTCGGATCAAGCTTAGTCAGAGGCATATGACTTTGTACCACAGTGGGAGCTGCGATCCAGCGCAGCCCGTGCACCTTGCCGCATCGGCAGGCAAGCTCGGGCGATAGGGAATGGGGTTTAAACGCCAGTCGCATGACCGGCATTTTCGTTGGGTTTATCGAGCTGGCGACGTTGAATCGATTCCCACTCGACCCTGTGGGCGTTGAGTCATGGTGCGGCAAGAAGTCCACGGCACCATGTCGCGACTTTGGGGCCAGCGCTTGCGACCCAATTTCCTTCTGGTATCTTCTGAGGGCAGAAGTGATTCGTACGAGTCGCTGTCACGCCCCATTCAGGAGAGATCATGAAAAGCGTTCTTGCAGTGATTGTATTGACGATGACACCGGCTTTGGTGTTTGCCCAAAATGGTTTGCCGGCGGCGGGAGAGGCCGTCAATGGCGGCATCAACACGGCCACAGCTCAGCCAACCGAGTACGACTTTCCAGACGATCAAATTGAAGGCGTTCTAACGAAACCGGACGAGTCCCAGTTTCGCGGCGAGCTTCATGGCAAAACGACGTCGCTGATTCATGTCCGTGCGAACTTCGTTCCTGAACTCCTGACGTCGGTCGATCACATCTAGAACGTCCACATGTCGAACCTCCAGAGGCCTCTCGAAAGATTGGCTTTTTTTGTTTCTTGTCTGATGAGTGGGTTTGCTTCGACCTTCATGAATGCACTACTCTGAGCCAAAGACTTTCAGAGAGACGATCATGGTTTTGCGGGCATTCATTGCATTCGTCTGCGTATTTTGGGCTACGAATGCGTCGGCTCAATGGCCGGCATTGACCGCGGCACCCGCCGTTGAGGCCACTGGGACCAACGATGCCGCCCTCATCATCGCCATCGATGACTACCTGCTGCTGCCCGATATTCCAGGCGCAGTCGATAACGCCAACGATTGGGATGTGTTTTTCACCAACGGCCTCAAAATCCCCGAGGTCTTTGTATTGACCAATCAGGACGCCACCCGTGAGTCGATCCTGAAGTTCGCGAAGATGTCGGCCCGAAACGTCAAACCAGGTGGAACGCTCTGGGTCGTGTTCATCGGCCATGGCGCGCCTACGACCAAAGGCGAGGGCCTTTTGGTGGGCGCCGATGCACAACAATCCATCGAGAGCCTTGAGGCGCGGGGCGTAAAACAATCGGAGCTTTTGAGCGCCCTCAATGCATCGTCACAACGCACGGTGATGGTTTTGGACGCGTGTTTCAGTGGTCGCACCATCGACGGCGAGGCACTCGCCGTGGGCGTTCAACCGGTTGTGCCTTTGGATACGGTGAAATTGCCGCCAAAAACGATTCTACTGAGCGCGTCGAAGTCGACCGAGGTTGCAGGACAGCTTGAGGGCCAGTCGCGTCCGGCTTTTTCTTACCTTGTGCTGGGAGCGATGCGTGGTTGGGCGGATGACGGTGATGGTGCCGTGAGCGCCAGCGAGGTCTTGGGCTGGTCACAACGGAAATTGCGGGGCGTGAAAGGGCGTCAGCAAACGCCTCAGGGCTTTGGCCCGTTGGACGAGGTCCTCACCTCCAAGGTCACCGAGGCTGAACCTGACGTTGGTGATATCGTAAGTCATTGCCCTGAAGGGCAACTTCTGAACGAGGGCGCGTGTGAAAATGTGGTGATTCAGTCTGACGCTTCGGAGGCGCAACGCACGCTCGAGTACATGAAGCGCCGCATCAAATTCGACGACGACAACGTTGCTTACATCGGGCCCCGTGAGCTGGACCCGATCAGCTTTTATCATGAGATCGGACGGCCAGACCTCGCCGATGAATACAGCACCCATAACCCATACATGTGGGTTCCGGGGATCGTAGCGACCGTTCTGGGCGTCGGGCTTTTGTCCTATGGCATAAGTCAGGCGCGAGAAAGCGACGCCTGGTTCATCGGCGGATTTTTTGGTGGAAGTCTGCTGATGAGTGGAGGAATTGCCCTCACCACCGTCGGAATCATCTTGGATTATGACCCCATGAGCGTTGCGCAAAAATACTCGGCGGCAGAGGTCTACAATCGCGGCATTCGCGAAGAACTGAAGCTCGGCCCTGAGGTCGACTGGGATAATCGCCGACCCTCCAAATCAGGAATCTGGCCCTTCAGCGGGCTGACGCCCAGAACGCCGATGATCGGTGCCCGATTTGAGTTCTAGTTCGCCGTCTGCAGCTTTTGCGCGGTCATGATTTCGAGCGTCGATGGAATTGTCACCGTCACGCCGTCTTTGGTGCTTTGTATCTGCACTCGCCCGCCTGTGTCCCGCTCGACGCTGTCTTTCATGACCGATAGTCCTCGTCCAAGCTGCTCTGACATGCCTTCGAGGCGCGCAAGGACCGCGATCATCGGGTTGCGGGCCAAAGAAACCCCTTGTCCCGCCAGGTAGTTCTCGATGGGTTCAGGAAGCGCGTTGGCGGCCCCTGGCGACCAAATCTCAAGGCGACCGGGAAAAATCCGAATCTGAATGGAGCCCGGAGCGCGCAAGTCACGATGGACGATGGCGTTGGCCACAGCTTCGAAAACCGCTGCGGCAGGAAACTCCGAAACGCTCGCTTCGGGGTCGACCTGGTTGATGACTGCTCGAGAATGAGTGCGAATCAGCTCAACCGCGGTCTTATGAAGCTCGGAAAGCGTCCCACTCACATGCGCGCGAGTCAGAACTTCTGATGAAAGCGATGGGCCGGCGTAGCTCGCAAATGCAATGCCAGTATGAGGCAGAAGCCATTGTGGCTCGCGGCCGAAGGCCAAAATCGCGGCAACGTGCGGTACGACTCGCGGCCCCATGAGCGAGGCCAAACGCAGGCGAATCAACGCATCTTCGCGCGGAGTCTCTTGGCCGGCGAGATGCGGAAAATTTGCCTGCAACCAGCGATCGATCTTCTCGACATCGAGATCGTCCATCGTCGCGGATGGCAGTGATGAGAGCTCGGAACCCGGTGAACCGAATGACATTTTTGTGAACCGATGAGTGACACTGAAGCCGCAAGAATGTAGGGTGCGCCGCTTCAAAGAGTAATTGATGAGTGAGCATGACATGAAAGCTTGGATGTTGGCAGTGGCGGGGCTTTTCTTTGTTGGATGTGTAGCATCCGACAACGAGGCTACCGGAGACGGCGAGTTCGATTCGTTTACGGTCGACGGTAAAGCCGACGGTTTCACAGCGAGCATGCAGGATATCGAAGCCGTTCTGGGCGTGATCAACACCGCAACCCTTCAGGAGCTCGATGTCGAGATCGGCCTTGATGTCCGCGCAGCGCGGGGAATCATCAAGTTTCGTGCGGGCGCCGATGGAAGGTTATCCACGTCAGACGATAAGAGTTTTGTGTCGTTGAAGGAGCTCGATGATGTCCCCTATGTGGGCGCCAAGGCTTTTGCCGCCTTGGTTGATTACGCCCGCATCGCCATCACACCACCCGCGTGTTTTATCGTCTCCGAGTATGTCGAAGGCGCGGGGACGTACACAAAGGGCATCGAACTCTACAACTGCGGTAGCGCCCGAACGGGCAAAGACGTTGGCATCTGCCTGGTCCGAAACGGCGACTCAAGCTGTTCGGTAACGACGATGACCGATGTTGAGGAAGTGCCAGCGAAAGGCGTGGTCACACTTTGTCGCAGTCTCGAAGGCCGAACTGGCGATCCGGTTGTTGAATTCAAGGAACGTTGCGACGTTCAGATCGGCACGGCGGCGTCGTTCAACGGCGATGACCGCTTGATTGTCTTTCAAGACATCGATGGTGATTCGAAGTTCGGAACCGACGACGTGGTACTCGACGTGTTTGGGTCCGTGTCTGCACAGCCAGACGGCAAGCCATGGAGCAATGTTGTGCTTCGTCGCGTGAAGCCTGATGCGAACACAAGCCTTGGCTCCACGAGTTTTGAGACCCTGAAATGGTTCTCAGCCCACCCATCCGATGATTTCTCGGATTTTGGCGTGGCTCCACGGTTCAGATTCCTCTGAAGCCAAGAATGCGTGTCAAATGAGTCGAAGTTGAGCGCGCTCGCTGCAGTCTAGTTATCGGAGATCGCCAATTCGAAGAGTCCCTGCAATTCAGAACGCGTGAATCCCGGTCCGAGTTTCTTGATGACTCGGCCCTCTCTGAACAAAAAGAAGGCGGGCACTGCCTCGACCGCGTATTGGCAGGGCGTCATGGCGTTATCGTCAACGTCCATGCCGTGCACCGAAACAAGATCCCCGAAATTTTCCTTGAGGTCGGCGATGACCTGCACTGCAAGTTCAGAAGTCGGGCTCCACTCGGCGTGGAAGACGACCAAGGCAGGTCGAGCAGACCGCAGAACCTCGGTTTCGAAATTGGTGTCTTTGATGTGTTGCATAGTCTTGCTTGGTTGAGCGTGCGCTGAGACATACTATGACACGACCAAGCAGTGAGGCCAACGTGGAGACAACCAAACCAACCCCCAACAGCCATGAGGTGCCCAACCTTCTGGTACCGGGATTGACGCGTTGGCGCGCCGAAGACGGTACGATCATTCGCATGTCCAAGGTCTCGAAACGATTCGGCGACCTGGTGGTCCTTGACGAGTTGGACCTTGAGATTCAACCGGCGATGGTGACCTGCATTTTGGGAGAGTCTGGATCCGGCAAAACCGTGTTGATCAAACACCTCAACGGCTTGCTGGTTCCACAATCTGGAACCATCGAACTTTTCGGGAACGATTTGACGGCGCTGGGATCAGTTGACTTGGATGCCACCCGCAAGCGGATCGGGACGCTCTTTCAGAATTACGCTTTGTTCGACTCCATGACGGTGGTCGAGAATGTGGCGTTCCCACTGGTGCAGAACAAGGCGATGTCGATTTCGGAGGCTGAAGAGTTGGCGGCTCAAGGTTTGGCTGATTTGGGGTTGGAGTCGGTTCTGAAGGAATTTCCATCGGCACTTTCTGGAGGCATGAAAAAACGAGTCGCGGTGGCACGTTCGATCATCTGGAACCCCGAGATGCTGCTGCTTGATGACCCTACGACGGGACTCGACCCGATCATGACGCAGTACGTTGATGAGCTGCTGACCCGCATCTCGAAGGAGCGAAAGCTGACCACCGTGATGGTGAGCCATAATCTGGCGTCGATTTTCCGTATGGCGGACAGGGTCGCGGTGCTGCATCGCGGAAAAATCGTTGAGTACGGCACGCCCGACGAAATCAAGCATTCCAGCGAGCCGTCGGTGAAAGCTCTGGTTGGAAAGGCAGTCAGGGCGAAGATCGAAGTCAGCGATAGGGAGATCGAAGAAGACGGGGCGGTCGTCGTGAAAATGGTAGGAGTGACCAAGAGTTTTGGAGAGCGTCAGATCCTAAAGGGCGTGAATTTCACGGCCAGAAAGGGTGAAATCACCGTCGTGATCGGAGGCTCGGGCGCGGGTAAGTCCGTCATGATGAAACATATTCTTGGGCTTTTGCGATCGGACGGAGGAAAAGTTGAGCTTTTTGGTCGGGACGTGGGCGGCATGGACGAAAAGGAGCTTCGCAACGCGCGACAGGGGATCGGAATGCTCTTTCAACACTCGGCATTGCTCGACTCGATGAGCGTGATCGAAAACGTCGCGTTCCCACTCTACGAGCGGCGCGAGGCATCAAAGGCTGAGTCGTTGGAGCGCGCCATGGCGCTTCTAGACACCTTGCAACTCTCCGAAATCGCCGAGCGTTTTCCGTCCGAAATTTCGAATGGCCAACAGAAGCGAGTCTCGCTCGCGCGGGCGCTGATTTCGAAGCCGGGGTTGATGGTTTACGACGAGCCCACAACGGGACAAGACCCGATTCTCTCGGATTATGTCGAAAACATGATTCTTGAAGCCCAGGACAAGTTTGACCTGACCAGCATCATCATCTCGCATGATATGGCCTCAACGATGCGAATCGCTGACAAAGTGGCCATGATCTACGAAGGACAGATCATCCTGGAGGCCCCACCCAATGAATTTGTGAACACCGAGGACCCACGCGTCAAAGAGTTCGTTTTTGCGTCGGCGCTTTAGGGATTACATCGGGGGATCGACGGTCATCCCGACCCAGACCCAGCCGTCTTCGACACGGGTTGGGTAGGTCCGAGCCGAATATCGGCCATTTGTTTTGCATTCGCCAGAGGTCACGTCAAAACCCCAGGCATGTCGCGGGCAACGCACGATGCAGCCCTCAAATGTCCCAAGACCCAAAAATCCGCCTGCATGGGGACAGAAATTCTGAATGCAGTGGTACTCACCCTTCACATTGAAGAGGGCAAGTTTCTTGGTGCCGGCGTGAACGACGCAGCCTTTACCAGGCTCAAGCTTGTCGAGTTCTAACACCTTGACGTATGTGATTTCGGCTTCCATC
>JBFFMO010000077.1:0-9996 GCA_041554035.1 Allomicrovenator sp.
AAGCGCCACAACACCCCATTCACCATGTTGCTATAGTCAAACGAGACATACAACGCTTCCTGTCCTGCCGCGAACTGGGTTCCTGGATTGACGGGGCTTCCGTTGAGTTGTATTGCCCGGCTCACCGTCAAATCCTCGATCTGGGCATCCGGGGGAACGGTGGCGAAAGGAGTCACTCGAGTAAGAATGGCCTCCAGCACTGGCACCGTAGGTGAGGGCGTAGGCGTGATGCTGGGGGTAGGCGTAATAGAAGGGGTTAGCGAAGGGGTGGGGGTTTCGGTGGGGATGGCGCCGAGACCCATATTCGCCAAATTGATGATCGCAAAAAGCACGACGATGATCGCGGCGATATTCACGCACATCTTGATGCCGTCCAAGGTGCCATTAATCAGCGCCTCCATCGCCCCATGCGTTGTGCGCTCGAACGTGAAGTCGATTTCGCCAGCGGAATCCTCTCCCGGCAAAAGCAGGTGCGCGAATAGCAGTGCGGCCGGAACGCTGATCACCGAGGCCGCCAAAATATGGCCGAGGGCACCGGGAAGAACCGGGCCCAGAACGGCCGCATAAAGCACCATCACTGTGCCAGCGACGGTCGACATGCCACAGGTCATCAACGCAAAAAGCTCGGAACGACTAAGTCGGTCCAGGTAGGGTTTGATCACCAGTGGGGACTCGATGATGCCAAGGAAAATGCTCGAAGCTGCGGCGAAAGCCAGCGCGCCCGAAATGCCAAAGGCCCTCTGTAGCGCCAGACCCAGTTGTTTGATCACCCAGGGCAAAATCCGCCAATGAAATAGAACGGCCGAAATCGCGGAAACGACCAAAATTAGCGGTAAAACGCGAAAGGCTAGCACAAAATCGGCGCTGGGATTGGTCACGTCGTAGGGACGAGGGCCACCACCCGCCAGGAAACCAAACATGAAGGAGGTCGCTTGTTGGGTGGCTTCTTCAAGTGCGCCCACCACCTTATTCAGGCTCAAAAACGCGTCGCTCACCACGGGCACATTGAGCATCAAAAACGCGAGCGCGACCTGAGAGACCAACGCGATCGCGATCCGTTTGGGGTCGACGGCCTTGCGGTCTTCGCTGAGTGCCCAAGCCAGACCTACAAAAACAATAAGACCTAGAATCGGTTGCATCGGTTCTCTTTTCTGAATCTTGAAGGCGCAAACTAGTTGAAAAACCGTACGACGACTACGCCTTAAGCGCGGCTTCATAGACGGTCGAAATCGGAACGCCGTTTTCTGCTGCCAGCCTTGCGCAGTCTTCAAATTCCGGCACGGCTTTGACTTCGACACCGTCCAGAATGCCGACTTTGAGTTTCACTTGGCCGTAAGACGTTTCGACGGTTCGGAACGTTCTTTCCAAAATCATCCTGACGACTTCTTCTACGCGCACGCCGAAGGTCGACGTCTCGGTCAAGATCGTTCGGGCGACATCGTCGGCGTTTTCAGCTCGCGCCAGCACGGTTAGCCGTGTTCCGGCCCGGCCTTTTTTCATGATCACTGCGGTCCGGGAGACGTCGATCGCCCCCACTGCAGGCAGGCGAGCCTCGCAGAACCAGGCCAAATGCTCTGGGTTCATATCGTCGATTTCACATTCGATGCGTGTGACGGTATCGGCCTGAGGACCCGAGCCCGCTTGCTCGTAAACCATCATGCGAACGACGTTAGCGATCTCTTTGAAGTTCTTGGTGCCGCAGCCGTAGCCCGTGGCCACAAGAGTTCCACTTCGTTGCACGGTCTTTTTGACGGGCGCCAATGACTTTTTAGAAGAGAACCCAGATATCTTGAGCCCGCTGATCGCCTTTGGTTTGGCCATATGTCGCAACAAGGTCGCGCCCGTCGGCGTGACCAACTCGGCCGCGATATCGCGCGTGACCGTTGGAAGTCCCACCATCAAATCGGCGGCGGCTGGAGCCGGGACGGGAATGGTTCCATGAGCGGTCTCGATCGTACCATGCCCGCATGGAATATCGCTGAACGACCAAGTGGCGTTCAATTTATCCATGATGTACGCGGCGCCCACGAAGTCTAAGATCGAATCGACGGCACCCACTTCGTGGAAATGAACCGACTCGATATCGATGCCATGAATCTTGGATTCCGAGGCTCCAAGGGTCCGGAAGAGTTCGGTCGCGAGCTTTTTGATGCCTTCCGAAAGGTCGGCGTCGGAAATCATGCGTTCGATCGTAGAAAGATGACGATGGTCTGAATCATTTGAGGGGTCCCAGCCATCAAAGTCTATGTGGGTCCCGGTTAGGGCTCCACGACCCACATGTTGGGTCAGGACTCGAATTTGGCCTCCCATCCCCAGCTTGTTGAACACTTCTTCAAGCTCGGAAGGCGTAACCAGCCGAGCATCAAGGGCTGCGGCGATGAACATGTCACCGGCAAGGCCACCGATGAGATCGAGATGAATATGCATACACGCTCCATCCGGCATTTTTTTGAGATAACGTACCCGTGGGGGCGTTGAAAATGCCGGCTCGGACGAGTATCATTGAGACAGATATACGACTAGGGCATGTTTCTGTCGTGTTCGTGAGACGCAGCGCATTAATCCCCGTACGCTTTAATACGGGTACTGTCACTGGCGCTTCAAGGTTGGGCCTTTGCGAAGATTCAGCCGCGATTCGTTATTTACGGTGCCCACCTAGTTTAACTAGGGATTAAACGAAGCATCAATACCGGCACATTCGGTTCATGTCAGACGAGAGGCGACTTAGGTCGCCTTTCGTTTTTCTTGGAGGTCGGGTCGCAGGGTGTCAGGTTTCGGGAGGACAGCTGGCAGGGAGGACAGGTTTCGGGTTTCAGGTGGTCAGGTTTCGGGAGCGCAGGTGGTGTGCTTGGTGCGCAGGCCCTATGGCCTGCATTGTGATTGGTGTTTCGGGTTTCAGGTGGTCGGGTCGCAGGGTGTCAGGTTTCAGGTGGTCAGGTTTCGGGAGCGCAGGTGTGGTCGGGTCTCGGGAGCGCAGGTGGTGTGCTTGGTGCGCAGGCCCTATGGTGTTTTCGGGTTTCAGGTGGTCGGGTCTCAGGAGCGCAGGTGTTGTGCTTGGTGTGTAGGCCCTATGGCCTGCATTGTGATTGGTGTTTCGGTCTCAGTACTCGGGGAGAATCGCGGGTCACGGACCAGGCGCCAATCGCAATGCTAGGCTGGAGCCTCACAGACTGGTCGCCAGTCGCAATGCCAGGCTGAAGCCTGGGCTGCTCACCGCTCACCGCTCACTGCTCACCGCACTCACTTGCGGCCGATCACACGTTTCACGCGAGCGAGGTCTTCTGAGGTGAACTCGCGCAGGATGGCGAGCACGGCCAGAAGCGAGATTCCCATCACGGCCATGCGCACGACGACCATGCCCAGAATGGCGATTCGGCCTTTCTCGACGGCCCAGACAGGAATTGGAAACACGTACGAAATTCCCCACATCACGGCTGCACCGATGACCAGACGGATGATGGTCCCGGCGGGCGGAAGAGCTTTGTATTTCCAGCCCAACCAGACGATCGACGAAGCACAACCACTAACCATCGCAATCGTCGTCGCGATCGCTGCGGCCTTCATGTACTCGGGCCCGTGCAACAGGTAGGCGCCGGCCAGCGAAACATCGGTGGAAGCAACGCCCATCGCGTTATGCACGGCCGTCATCGCGTCGCCGCCGGGCACCGTGACAAAGGGTGAATAAGACAAGAGCGGCATCACCGTGGCGTGAATATCCGAGACGAGCAGGAAGTTCAGACCGGCGCTCACTGCAAAGCTGATCGCCATGATCACCACGGCGACCATCGGGTGGCCGGCACCAATGATGATCGTGGTCGCGACATAATAGACGGCAAAAAAGATGATCGAGACCGACAGGTACGAAAGCGCATCCGCAGCCGCACGATAATCGGCGCTGTAGAGACCGGCGATGATGGGGTCGCTGTTGAAGACCAGCAAAAACGCCACGCCGGCGATCAGGAGCGCACAATAACGGAAAGTCGTGCGGATATAGTTTCGTGTGACCTCGATATCGTCGTTGAAGGTCGCGGCAGAAATCATCGGGAAAATCACGAAAGTGATCGCAATCACGCCCTGATAGGGAATCCGAGCGACATTCAACACGGCGCCGTAAAATCCTGCATATTTATCACTCACGATTTTGAAGATGCCTTCAGCACCGGCGAGCGCGGTTGGGACATCACCAGCGATGGATTTGAGGATGAACAAATCAGCGCGCATCAGGCCGTTGAGTGCAAAGGTGTAGAGCATCACGAGCACCAAATACCCCAACAGACGTTTGGTTCGAGACTCTTGAAGTTCCTCGGAAACGTGGTCTGGACGAGCCCGCATAAGACGGAAAACCCATCCGCCAGAAATCACCACGATGATGCCGGCAGCCACAACAAAGCCAGCAACTGCGCCCCAAACGCCCATTCCAAGGAAAACGAGCCCCAAAATCCCGGCCGTTTTCAACGTCGCAAACGTGATGTCCAACGTGGCCTGTTTAACGAATTCTTTGGTGCCGTTCAGGTAGCCCACAAAAATCGCGTAAAACGCGTAAAACACGATAATCAGGCTGGATAACTGCAGATAAGGCGTCAGCGACACGTCGTTGAAGCTCTCGGCAATCCATGGGCTCGCCAGGGCGTAACCGATGGTGATCGGTACCCCCAAAAAGAACTGAAGCTTGATCGCCTGCGTCACCATGCGATTGGCGCGCTCGGGCTGTTCGCTGACGAGCTTCGACACCGCCTGCAACGTGCCGGTGATCATGACCATGTTCAAAAGGCCGATGGCCTCGGTCACGACCTTGAACACACCAAATTGTTCAGCCGATCCAAAAAAAATCGGCAGCCCCAACTGGGTCACCGCACTCGTGATGAGGAACCAAACCTTGGCTGCCGTGATGACCAGGAAGCCTCGACCCGCTGTTTTTACCGTATCTGACACGTATTCCTCACGTAATTGAGCACCGTGTGTCTAAGGGATTTCTCGAATGCGGTCCAGTCATGTATAGTGCGCGCCCTCGCCGACGAGGCAGAACAGGAAAGAAAGATGACTAAAGAACGGACGTTTCGGGACTTTGAGCTGGATCCCCGATTGATTGAGGCCGTAACAGCTCTAGGTTTCGAGGCTCCCACCCCCATTCAGGCAGAAGCAATTCCTGTCTTGATGGCGGGAAAAGACGTGATTGGACGCGCACGTACGGGATCAGGAAAGACGGCAGCCTTTGGGTTGCCAATGATACATCGCGTTTTACAGACCAAAAAACGAGGCGCCGGTGTGCGTGGTCTCGTTCTCGCGCCCACGCGCGAATTGGCGATTCAGGTGGCCGACGCTTTGCAGGATTATGCAAAGGGTCTCGGTCTTTCGATCCTGCCGATTTACGGCGGAGCACCTTACGCACCACAACTTCGAGCGTTACGCGATGGCGTTGATATCGTCGTGGGAACTCCCGGACGTGTTATCGACCATATGGATCGCGGCACGTTGGACCTGAGCAGCATCGAAACTTTCGTCCTGGACGAAGCCGACGAAATGTTGCGCATGGGTTTCATCGACGACGTCGAACGTATCCTCAAAGACACACCAGAAAATCAACAATTCACGCTCTTTTCGGCAACGATGCCGGCTCCGATCAAACGAGTCGCAACGCGTTACCTTAAGGATCCGGTTGAAATTCAGGTTGAAGGGCAATCGCTCTCGACCAGCCACGTCACTCAGACCTGGATGAACGTTCCTGACCGCAAGAAGCCTGACGCCCTCTATCGAGTGTTGTTGAGTGAAAAGCGCGGCGGAACGCTTGTTTTTGCACGGACGCGCGCGTCGTGTGCAGAAGTCTGTGACCTGCTGAACGAGCGCGGCATTCGTGCCGACGCACTTCATGGTGACTTGAATCAGCAGCTTCGTGAACGTGTGCTTCAGCGCCTGCGTAACGACCAGATTGATGTTGTCGTCGCGACAGATGTGGCGGCGCGTGGACTCGACGTGGATACGTTGACTCACGTGATCAATCTGGATTTGCCAGGTGATTCAGAGACCTACGTGCATCGTATCGGGCGTACAGCTCGTGCGGGTCGCGAAGGCTTTGCGATTTCGTTTGTCACGCCAGGCGAGCGCAGAAAACTGCGTTTCATCGAGCGTGATACCAAACAACGCATCGAAGAAACTCAAGTCCCAAGCGATGGTGACATCGCTCGGATGCAGCTTGAGGGTCTCAAGAAGAGCCTCGGGATCGCCATCGAAGACAAGAGCGCGGAAGAAGTGAAGGTCTGGATCGACGAGTGGGTTGCCGAAGGCATCTGGTCGATCGAAGACATCGCGACTGCCGCGGTCGGTCTGGTTGTCCATGAACGTGGCATTTTGTTGGACTCGGCTCGGAAGGCACCTCGCGTGCCCAAAGAAGAGCGTAAACCTCGCGAAGAACACCGAAAGGCTGCGCAGACCGAGGATAAAGAGTTTGATCCCGACGAGATCAACGGGATGTTCTTGCATATCTCGGCTGGAAAACGACACGGTGTTCGCCCAGGCGATATCGTGGGTGCTTTGGCCAACGATACCGGCATTTCAGGACAGAGCATCGGTAAGGTCATGGTCTCTGATACAGGGACGGTTGTTGGTCTTCCGACCGAAATCGGTAACATGGTTTTGGCCGACTACAAGCACCTCTCCGTTCGGGGACGTGCGGCTCGGGTCAGCCTTGCGCGACCACAGCAAATCGACATGAAAACCGAGCGCGCTGTGCATGTGAAAGGCCGCGGTCGCAAGGGCTAAGGACTCCGCATGGCAGTCAACGAGGACGACATTCCAACTGGAGAGTTCGAACTTGAGGAAAACGGCGAAATTTCATGGCCGCGCTCCTTGCAGTTCGATGACCTCGTGCGTCTGCGCGAAACCACCGACGAAATCACCGAACGAAGCGATTTCCGACTTCTGAGTCTCGAACTCTTTCAACCTGCATCTGATGTGGTTGTGAGCATGTTCGAGACCGGTATCGGAATCGCCGTACCGGACCACGTGCTCTCGTTTTACCGCCGGGTTTCCGACGGCATCGACTTCGCGTGGTCCTATTTCGAGGACGGCGACGAACATCCCGGCGGCGGTTTTCATATCTACAATTTTGGGCAGGTTTTTGGCACCTGGGTCGATAAAATCTGGGGCGTCGTCCCTGATGATGCAGACTCGGACGCCAAAGATTTTTCATGGGAATTGCGCCCCATCGAAGGGCCCTCGACCGAGGACCCGCACTATACGGTGATGCATGTCGCCGAGTTCGCGCCCACCTATAATCTGTATTTTTACGACCCGAACGGCACCTCGTATCGGCTCGACGTCGACTTCCCCACCTATTTTGATTATTTGCTCAAGACCCGCGGGTTCCATGGCTGGCAGTATCTGATAAGTGATGTCGACTTCGAAAAAGATCCGGTCGCCAAAGAACGGGCAGAGACCTTCCATCGCGTCATGCCGCGACTCTTCCCCGACACTGATTTTTCAGAGTTCCGAAAGAGCTGAGGCCATCATGGAAATTTTTCGAGTCGGTGCCATCACAGTAAGCGACCGCGCGTTTCGTGGCGAATACGAGGATTTGGGCGGACCTGCGATTATTGAATGGCTGCAAAACGGCATGACTTCGCCTTTTGAGAGCGAAATCCATGTCGTCCCCGACGAACGGGAACTCATCGCCGCAAAGATCGTCGAACTCTGCGATGCCGGGTGTCACCTGATCCTGACCACAGGCGGCACAGGCCCGGCACCACGCGACGTAACGCCCGAGGCGACCCTTGACGTTGCCGACAAAGAACTTCCGGGTTTTGGCGAAAAAATGAGGGCCATCAGCCTCAAATACGTGCCCACCGCTATTTTATCCCGACAAGTCGGCGCCATTCGTGGCACGACGTTGATCGTCAATTTGCCCGGCCAACCCAAGGCGATCGGCGAAATTCTGGACGACCTTTTTTCGGCGATCCCGTATTGCATCGAGCTCATCGGTGGGCCTCGAATTCAAACCAATCCTGACGTCGTCGTGGCGTTCCGACCCAAATCGGCAAAATGACATGAGTGATATCTGGACGATTCAGCGAATTCTGGTGTGGACCACGGACTTCTTTGGACAAAAGGAGATCGAAGCTCCAAAACTTGAGGCCGAATTGCTGCTCGCCCATGTTCTGGGCGTGAATCGGGTAAGGCTCTACATGGAGTGGGACCGTCCTTTATCGCCCGAAGAATTGACTGGATATCGCGCCGTCATCAAACGTCGCGCGATGAAAGAACCGGTGGCCTATATTACGGGCGAACGCGCATTCTGGAGCATCGAACTCAAGTGTGATGCACGGGCTTTGATCCCACGAAACGACACGGAGACTCTGGTCGAAAAGGCGTTGGACCTGCTGGCCAAGGATTCCGAAGCGGTCGTCGTCGATGTCGGTACGGGGACAGGCGCCATCGGCCTGACGCTGGCTCATGAACGAAAAAACATCCAGATGACGTTGGTCGACATCTCGCCGGAAGCGCTGGCGCTCGCGACCGAAAACCTGACGGCGCTTGAACTTGGTGACCGCGTTAAGGTGGCCCAAAGCGACGTGCTTGCGGCCGTTGAAGGACCGGTAGACCTGATTGTGAGCAATCCACCCTATATCGCGGATTCAGAAACCGACGTGATGGGCGAAGATGTCCTGAAATTCGAACCCAGACTGGCATTATTTGCGGGCAAAGATGGTTTCGACATGATTCGTCGCCTGGTCGTCGAGGCCTACGGCAAACTCAAGCCCGGCGGGCATTTGCTCTTCGAGATTGGATACCGACAGGGGCCCGATGCGGCGGCCCTGACCAAAGCTGCCGGATTTGAAGACGTTCTTGTGTTCAAAGATCTGGGCGGAAATGACAGAGTGGTATCTGGACGACGAGCCTAAACAGGCACGGAGACATCATGAAATTCAATGCTTCTCTCTTGGCACTCGCCCTCCTTGTCGGGTGCGAGAACAAACCCGCGCCTGCCCAAGCGCCTGCCACCAATCAAGCAAAAGAAAGTGCCGAAGATGAAGGTCCAAAAACGGGACCTTTGACGGTGAAAGACTTTCGATTGGTCGCCTCACAAAACGCTTACCAGACGCCGGGCGCACCAAAGCCCGAAGCACTCGAAGCGCAGATTGTGCTCGCGCTTAATAATTCCGCGGGGTTTCAAGCCGTCGGTGGGCGTAAAGCGACAGGCTCTGCGACCTATGAAATCAAGGTTTCGGAAGGCAAAACCGAGGTGATGCTCTTTGGTGGCATCAAGGCGAATGGCAGCAATGCGCGCGGCCTAAAAGCTGAGATTCTGGTCACCGATGCCGACACCGAGGATAAATCGGCGGATGCGGTGGCAAACGAGGCCGTGAACCGATTCGTGAAACGTGTCGCGGCGCAGGCCGAGGTCGAACAAGCTTCGGATGAAGAAATCGTCGGGTTGCTTGATTCGGCGGACGTTCGATTGGTGGCCATTCAGGAAATCAGGGACAGACGCCTTCGTGACACGACGCCGCGCCTACGTGAGTTGTTGCTCGACCCCGACCCGCAGGTGCGTGTTTCCACTGCAGCCGCGTTGGTCGCCTTCGAGGACACGGAGAGCTATTCCAATATCATCAAAGTGACCGAGGAATTCTCGCGCGATCGAAACCCTCAACTGATGCCGATGATTTATGTCGTCGCCGACATCAAGACCGGTGAAGCCAAGACTTACCTGCAGACCCTGGCCGATGCCCACCCGGTCGAAGCTGTCCGCAAAGTTGCTGCCGAAGCGTTGGCCAAGAAGCCATGAAAGTCACGCGAACCCGGAACGGGCAGGTTTTATGGGTCGAGGTCAACCGGCCCGATGCATTGAACGCCGTCGACTTCGACGTCATGACGGGTCTGGAAGATGCGTTGGACGACGCTGAACGAGAGATGCCGCGCGTCTTCGTGCTCAGTGGTGCCGGAGATCGTTCGTTCATCTCAGGTGGGGATTTGAAGCAGTTCTCGGAGCTGGTGACGGCCGAT
>JBFFMO010000078.1:0-9992 GCA_041554035.1 Allomicrovenator sp.
ATCTGGATGCGTTTTGGTTGGGGTGTTTTTGCGGTCGCGGTTGTGGCTGGCTTGAGCACGTTTATGCGCACCAGCGTCTACGATCGCGTGAAGTCGTTCTATCTGGCGCACACGCTGCCCACGGCGAATGCAGACGGCGTCGAAACGATGGACGAAGTGCTGGCGCATTACGCTGAGATCAAAAAGACCGGGACTCTTTTCGAAAAGTTCCTGATGTCGATGTACGTCGACGGGCAGCTCAGATACGGGCGCTTGTTCACAGGGCGTCAGGAAGACGCGATCGCCCACAACGTTACGGACGAGACCATTGCTGCATTTCGCGCTCGTTTCCGCGTGTCGATGCGGCTCATGACATTCATGGGGTTAGGCACACATATGTTCCTCATCTACGTGTCTTTATTGGTGATGCCGTGGTGGGGCTGGGCAACGTCAGTCGTTCAGGGGATGTTTGCTGTGCTTGGAATTCCCTTGCTGGTCTTTGCGATCATTCGCGTCAAAGCACTTGCTAAAGCCTGAGCGCGGCACGAGTATTTGCATCTGTTCTGTCGCAAAACGTCATCTGAGACTGGGGTGGACCTGCTAGACTCGTTTCGTTGAAGCCTATGTATTTCTAATTTGAGGGCCTGATCATGAAAAGCTATCTGCTCATTATTCTGTCTGTCCTGACCTTGGGTCAGGGCTGTGCGACCTCGTCGGCGAGCATTGCCGCGGCGAACGTTTTGGTTCCAGTGTCCGAGGAAAACAGCCTCGGTCAGAAAATGCAGCCGGAGATCGAATCCGAAGCGAAGCTCTCATCGAACGTGGCCCTTCAAAACTATGTGCGATCGTTGGGGGCCAAAGTTGCCAAGGCCGCGCAGAGGGATATTCCCAGCGGCATCAAGTTGCAGTTTAAAGTCGTCGATGACCCTAAAACCGTGAACGCGTTCGCCATCCCGGGTGGAACCATCTACGTCTACACAGGGCTCCTAAAAGCCGCGAGTTCCGAGGCTGAGGTCATCGGTGTTCTGGGCCACGAGACGGCCCATGTGACCCGTCGACATGTGGCTCAGCAGATGGTCACGATGTACGGCCTGCAAACCGTATTGGATATGGGCCTGGGCAAAAACCCAGGGATGATCAGCTCGACCGTCGCCAACGTCGCGACGCAGGGGTATTTGCTCAAATATTCTCGCGATCACGAGCGTGACGCCGACGAGTTTGGCCTCAAATATGCGGCCGGCGCTGGGTACGATCCCCATGGGTTCGCGAATTTCTTTAAAAAGCTTGGTGGATCGGGCGGACCCGAGTTCCTGTCGACCCATCCTGATCCCGCCGCTCGCGCCGCCACGGCCGAATCGAGGATCAAGGCCATGAAAAACCCACCGACCTACACCGGTGAAGCTGAATTCAAGGCCAAGAAAGCCGAATTCGGCCTCTGAGCGTTTTTTCATGATGTCTGGGGCCGTTGCGTATTGCGGTATGCCGATCGTATGATTCTCGGAGACCACGCCGATAACGAGCCCTCATGACACAAGACGACAAAACGGATCTCACAGCGGAGATTGAGCGTGTAACCCATCGTTTTTGGGAGCTCTCGACGCAGGAATTCAGGTCCGATGGTTTTCAACAAATTGCGGTGGGATTGCAGAGCGTTTTCGACGATGCCTACAAGCTGGGCATCGAAGAATCGCGTCTGCGAACGTTGATCGCTGGTTTGGATGCGTTGACCGATGCGTTGATCGCGTCCGAGGAGCCGCCCGCCGCCGTCCCCGCGCCGTCAGGGTTGGAGCAATTTGTCGGTGCTTTCCGTCTGGAAGCTCAAAAGCGGCTGGCCGGACTTTCGATTTCGATGATGGGGATCTTCAATTCTGGCGAGGCCGAGGCTTCAGTCCGGCAGAGCGCGGAACATCTGCACGCGATTCGTGGTGGGGCCGGCATGTTGGGCATGACCGATGTCGCCTCACTTTCTGGCGCGATGGAGGACTTCATTCACGCGCTTGCTCGTGCCGAGTCTCGTGAGAACACATCGGTGAAGCCGCTGCTTCGGGCCTTTGCGGTGTTGAAGACGGCCATCGAAGACCCCGAAGAACGCGTCGATGCCATCATCGAGGATGTGGTTGAAGAATTGCGGGCGCTTGGCGGTTCGGTCGAAAAGAACCGCACGCGTGAAGAGACGGGAGTCCATACCCGGCAGTTGGAACAACGGATTTTGGTGTTGGACGACGTCGAAACGATCGCGGCCAGCATCGGGTTTGTGCTCTCCGAGCTCGACGTTCCGGTGGATGTGGTAACCGATCCCAAAGAAGCCTTTAGAATGCTTCATGAACGGCCCTACTCGTTGGTTGTCAGCGATGTGTCGATGCCGGGTATGACAGGCATCGAACTCGTGACGGCGATGCGAGCCGACGAGATGTTGAGCGATATCTCGATCATTTTGCTGACTCAACTCGATCGCCCCGAAGAGCGCGAACGAGGGCTGGCAGCGGGTGCCGACGACTATATCGTCAAGGGTTCGATCGGTGGCGGAGAGCTTATCGCGCGGGTCACAGAGCTGCTTTTGGACGCGCCTTATGTTCCCACCATCGCCAAGGAAGTTCATACGATCTTGGTCGTGGAAGACACCGAGACGATCGCCGCCAGCATCGCCTTTGTTCTTAGCGAAGGACCTTATGAGATCGTGCTGGCGCATGACGGGCAGGACGCGCTTTATAAGCTCGAACGACGTCTTTTTGATCTGGTGATTTCGGACATCGAGATGCCATCAATGAACGGCATCGAGTTGCTGCGGATCATTCGTTCTCGTGAGGATTTGAAGGCGATCCCGGTCGTGATTTTGACGTCTCGTGGCTCGGAAGAAGAACGCCTGATCGCCCGCGAAGCCGGTGCCAATCGTTTCCTTTTGAAAGGTGCGGTCGGCGGGGGTGAACTCCAACGCGTGGTCGCGGAACTCCTGGTGACAACGTGAGCTACGTCCTTGTACTCGACGATTCGGAATTGATCCTGCAGATGCTCGAGATGGTCTGTGTGGGTGCGGGCTATTCGGTCCAAACGGCACTGTCCTTTGCCGCGGCAAAGGAGCTTGTTTCACGTGAAACCCCAAACGTGATTCTGAGCGACGTTCATCTGCCTGACCTCGCCACCGACCCCGTCAGCGCGTTTCGCGCGATGGGATGCGAAGTCCCCATCGTTTTGATGTCCGGCAGACCTCAGACCGAACTTGATGCGGAAGCCTTGCGAATTGGTGCCCGGGGTGCCGTCTCTAAAGATGCCGGCATGATGGGCATGGCGCAGCTTCTCCCGGACCTGCTGGGCCCGGCCTAGAGGTCGGTGGTCGGTTGTCTGTCTTGTCGGCCGACCGCTCACTGCCGACCGCTCACTGCCGACCGCTTTTCGTCTTGCACGTCCGGGCATCCCTCAATATGTTAACCGCCTAACATCAACCGGTTAGAATCCCTTGTTTTTTACTTTGGGGGGGTCGACCGAAGGAGAGCGCATGTCTCGGCAGGCGACCGTATTCCTATTGGTATTCTTGTGTTCGTCATCGGCGTATGCGGTGCCTCCACCTCTGCCCATGCCGGATTACGGCAGCACTCTGCTCAGATTGGCTGTGGTTTTGGTCGGCGTTTGCCTGCTGGCCTGGGTGTCGTTGCGTTGGGGATTTAAACGCTATCAACCCACGACAGACGGCCCGGTTCGGGTGCGGGCGAGGATTCCGGTCGAGCCCAGACGCACGATACTTCTGTTGGAAATTGGGGAGAAAGTTTTTGTCGTGGCATCGACCGAACACGGCATGCAAAGCCTCGGGCAGATGCAGACCTGCGACGTTCCGGAAGTCGAACCGACCCCGGTCGTTTCCTTTGCGGACACGCTGAAAAGACTGCGCCCCGCCCAAGAGGAGGTCTAGTGGCAGATAACCCTATCAACATGGTGGTTTTGCTGGGTGGATTGGCCCTGGTCCCCTTCTTTTTGATGATGGTCACGAGCTTTGTCAAAATTGCTGTGGTCCTGTCGATTCTGCGCACAGCCATTGGCGTTCAGCAGGCTCCGCCCAATCAGGTGATCACCGGATTGGCGATGGTTTTGAGCATCTACGTGATGGCTCCCGTTGGTGTGGCCTCATGGGATGCGGCCGAGCCGTATATCGCACAAATGGAGGCTGGGACTGCGCCAACGGGGTACAAGTCTTATGTCGAGATGTTTGAGGTTTCGTCCCAGCCGCTCAAGGCATTCTTGATTAAACATGCCGATCCCGACGAACGGATTTTGTTGCATGAATTGGCGATTGAATTACGTCCCGAAGAACAGCGTGCGTCGGTCAAACCCGACGACCTGCTGATCGCCATTCCCGCATTTGTTCTGACCGAACTCGAAGAAGCCTTCACGATTGGCTTCATTCTATTTGTCCCATTCTTGCTGGTGGATCTGGTGGTCGCCAATATTTTGTTGAGCTTGGGCATGCATATGTTGTCGCCCACAACGGTGAGCCTGCCCTTTAAGCTGCTGCTCTTTGTCTTGGTGGACGGCTGGTATCTGGTGATTCGTGGCCTGATTCTGGGGTACGCCTGATGGAAAATTACCTGATCCAATTGATGCGTGAGGGCATGTTGTTGGTCTTGGTCGTGTCCGCGCCTCCGCTGCTGACGAGCATGTTGGTGGGCCTGATTATCTCGATTTTTCAGGCCACGACCCAAATCCAAGAACAAACCCTGACTTTTGTTCCAAAACTTGTCGCCGTCTTTGGAAGTCTGGCGCTTGCGGGGCCCTGGATTGGCGCCCAGATTGTGCGATTCACCCATGCTGTCCTGATGGGCATCGCGCTCGTGAATTAGGTGGCTTGATGAAAGATTTCATCTCGGTGGGCCATTTATTTCAGCACGGAATGTTGGTTCTTTTGCTGATCACGGCGCGCATCGCGCCCGTGGTGCAATTGGTTCCCTATTTGGGCGGCAAAGCCACGCCTCAATCGGTGAAAACAACGATCGCATTTGCTCTGTCGGGCCTGATTTTCCCGGTGGTGTGGACCTCGGAGGTCCTTCCCACCGGGTTTGGCATGGCGCTGCTGATTGCCAAAGAGGTGATGGTGGGAGTGACGATGGGCTTCATTGGTGCGCTGGTTTTTGAGGCGATTCGAATTGCAGGCCAGATCATCGATACGGTTCGTGGGCAGAATATGGCCACGGCTTTGGTCCCCCAATTGCCGGACCGATCGAGTGTCACAGGCGACGCTCTCTACCTTCTTTTTGTGGCTCTTTTTCTGGTTTCCGGCGCGCATCACCTGCTGCTGACGGTCTTGTTGCGCTCGTATATCGCGGTTCCGATTTCGAGGTTTCCAGACATGGAGCAAGTCTCCGATGTCGGGATGTTGGTGGCTCGGCTTTTTGGAAATTCGTTTGAATTGGCGCTGGTCATCGCTTTCCCCGTCGTGTTGACCGTCCTAATGGCCGACGTCGTGCTCGCCATGGTGAACCGCGCAGCACCTCAGGTTCAGGTGTTTTTCCTGGGCATGCCACTCAAGGCAGCACTTGGGCTTTTTGTGGTTCTGCTTTGCGTCGAGGGAATCATGCAGCGGCTGATGCAACAAGGGGTTGAGGACATCTCTGCACTTCAGACCATCATTGAAGGGTGGGCTGAATGAGCGACGATAAAACCGAAGAACCGTCTTCCCAAAAGATTCAGAAGGCGCGCGACGATGGTCAGGTGGCCAAATCGGCGGAGTTCACCGGTATCGTCGTGATGTTTGTGGCAGGCGCAGCTTCTTGGTTTTACGGGCCGATCGCCTCTGGGCAAATCATGGCGCTTTTCCGGCGAGCCACCGATATCGTAGGTCGAAGCCCGACGCCGATCGAGGCAGTGTCGTTTGTTTCGGATGCGGGTTTGGTCCTGGTGATGTCGATTTCGCCGGTCCTGGTGGCGGCCTTTGCCGGGGCGATTTTTGTGAATTACGTGCAGGTCGGCTCCATCTTTTCGCTCAAGGCCGTGATGCCAGACCTGAATCGCCTGAACCCGGCCGAAGGCATCAAGAATGTCATCTCCAAACGCAAGATCACGGACCTGGTCAAAAATATCGCGAAGCTGGGCCTGATGGCGTGGGTCGGGACGGTTCTTTTCATGGATGCGCTGCCTAATATGGGCCGCCTGACGTCCTACAATTTGCGCGGCTCCTTGGGTTTCGCCTCGAAAGTGCTCTTTGATCTGGCCGTTTGGTTGGCCTTTGTGCTGCTCGCGATCTCGATCGTGGACCTGGTGCTTCAACGTCGTCGTCATCATAAAGACCTGATGATGTCCAAACAGGAGGTCAAGGATGAGTACAAACAAAGCGAAGGAGACCAGAACATGAAATCCCAGCGAAAGCGCATGCACCAACAGCTTGCCAAGGGTGGCGGAGGCGCGGCACGGGTCAAGAATGCGGACGCCGTCGTGGTCAATCCAACCCATGTGGCGATTGCGCTGATGTACGATGAAAATACGATGGAAGAGCCGGAAATCATCGCCCGAGGCCTCGATGAACATGCCCGGGCGATCCGTCGTGCCGCGGTTAAATACGGCGTTCCTATCGTCGAAAATGTCGATCTGGCGCGCGCTCTATTTCAGGTCGATGACGACGTGGGCATTCCGCCGGCGCTTTTTGAAGCCGTCGCGGAGGTCCTGCAATACGTTTATTCTTTGAGGGTGGAGGATTAATGCTGTCGAAAGAAGAGTGTTTTGCGGTGTCCGAGCTTGCTCATCGTTTGATCGACGCTGGCCGAAAAGAAGACGCCATGGCGTTGGTGGATGGGCTGGTTCAATTCAACCCCGAGTGGCCCTGGGGTTGGTACGCGGCTGGGCGGGCGTGTTTTGAGGTTCAAGATTTCGGTCGCGCGGTCGAGTTTTTGGGCCGCGGCATCAAGGTCGGAGCGGGAATCGAGGCACAAATGCTCTGGCTTGAAGCGCTGGTGGCAGCCGGTCGGACAAAAGAGGCAGGTGCCGCAGCCAGACAAATCCGGCAGACCGGGTCGGCCGCTGAGCTTGGCCGCCTGAGCGCCCTCGGACTCTAATTTATGCGGGAAATAGCGTGGTGATTTTGGGCGTCATACGTTAGCTTGAGGGCCTTCCCAACAGGAGCACGCGATGAACGACCATTCGGAACTTCGAGAGAACTTTGACCATTTTGATGGCGACAACAACGGCTCGATCGATAAGGACGAATTCACCAACCTGCTCGATGCTCTTGGGGCCGATATGTCGGCGGAAGAGGTCACGATCGGCTTTGAAATCATCGACACGAACGGAAACGGGCGAATCGAGTACGGTGAGTTCTTCAATTGGTGGTCCAACCGGTAATTAGGTGGAACCCATGGGCACACCGATCACGGCGTTCTCGGAAGATATTCGAAAGGTATGGGGGCTCGATCCAGAGATTCATTTCTTGAATCATGGCTCGTTTGGCGCCTGTCCGATTGCCGTTTTGGAGCATCAAACACAGCTTCGCAATCGTGTTGAACGGCAGCCTGTGCGCTTTTTTCTGCGTGAAATGCAGGCCATGCTCGACGACTCACGGCAAGCGCTTGCTGGTTTTGTTGGCGCAAGTCCTGCTGATTTGGTCTTTGTGGCCAATGCGACGACAGGCGTAAACACAGCCTTGCGGTCGATGAATCTGGAGGCGGGCGACGAGGTCTTGGTCACCAACCAGGAGTATAACGCGTGCCGCAACGCCTTGAATGAAGTCGCGGCGGCCAAGGGCGTAAAGGTGGTGGTCGTTGAGATCCCCTTCCCCATGGATGGTCGTGATCTGGTCGAATCCTTTGTTGCGGCGGTCACTCCCAAGACTCGTCTTTTATTGATCGATCACGTGATTTCACAGACAGCGATGGTTCTACCCTTGAACCCCATCGTGGCGAAAATGAACGAGCTTGGCATCGACACGATCGTCGATGGCGCGCATGCGCCAGGCATGTTGCCGCTGAATCTCGATGAGCTCGGGGCGACCTATTACACCGGCAATTGCCATAAATGGATGTGCGCACCCAAGGGGGTCGCGTTTTTGCATGTGCGCCACGATCGCCGCACGACCACTCGGCCGCTGGTGATCAGTCACGGGGCGAACGCCAAGGTCAGCCCCGAGGATCGTTTTCATCAGGAATTCGATTGGATGGGTACGTCAGATCCTTCGGCGGTTTTGAGTCTGCCTTTTTTGATTTCCTACATGGACGGCCTTGTTGAAGGCGGTTGGGATTTCATCATGCGGCATAACCACGCGCTTGCGCTCGAAGCGCGAGACATCCTTTGCGGCGTTTTGGGTGTGGAACCCGCGTGTCCGGAAGACATGGTGGGCTCGATGGTTGCGGTGCCTTTGCCGGCTGGAAAAGAGATCACCAAAACGTCGGTTTTTTTCATCGATCCTTTGCAGGATCGGCTCTTGTTTGAGCATCAATTCGAAGTGCCGATTATTCCTTGGCCGAGTTCTCCACAACGCCTGATTCGTCTTTCAGCGCAGCTCTACAACACGCGCTCGCAATATGAGCTTCTGGCGTCGGTGTTGCCGAAATTATTGGTGGATTAAGTTCGCCCCTTTGCCCGTTCTTATTTTAGCGGTGATCGAGTACGCTCATCAGTCCTGCAAGCAACCGAGATGGGCATGTCCTACGTGGTTTTGGCGCGCAAATGGCGCCCTCGACAATTTGATGAAGTAGTGGGCCAAGAGCATGTGGCTCGGACGCTGTCGAACGCGATCGAACAAGATCGTGTGGCGCATTCGTTCTTGTTCACTGGTGCTCGTGGTGTTGGCAAAACATCGACCGCTCGAATTCTGGCGAAAGCACTCAATTGTGTGAATGGGCCAACCCCCACGCCATGCAACGAGTGTTCGTCGTGCACAGAGATCACCAGCGGTCAATCCGTGGATGTGTTCGAGATCGATGGTGCGTCCAATCGAGGCATCAACGAAATCCGTGAGCTGCGCGACAGTGTTCGTTACGCGCCCAGTCGATCGAAGTATAAAGTGTACATCATCGATGAGGTTCATATGCTCACGACCGAGGCCTTCAACGCGTTGTTGAAAACGCTGGAAGAGCCTCCACCGCATGTGAAGTTCATTTTTGCGACCACGGAACCTCAAAAGATTCCGGTTACGATTTTGAGCCGTTGCCAGCGATACGATTTTAAGCGAATCGGTCAGCAAGACATCGTCAAACACCTGGAACTTCTGTGCAAAGCCGAGAAGATTTCGGCGGAGCGGTCGGCGCTGCAGCTGATCGCTCGGCAGGCTGCCGGCGGCATGCGTGATGCGTTGAGCCTTCTGGACCAGATCATCAGTTTTGCTGGGACCAACGTCACCGAAAAAGAAGTCACTGAGATCCTGGGCGTGGCCAATCGCCAACACCTTTTTGAACTCTCAGATGCGATCATTCGACACGACGCCGAGCGTGCGCTCGTGGTTTTGGACGAGGTGAATCGCTACGGCTACGACCTGCCCCAGTTTTCATCAGAACTTGTCGGGCATTTCCGCGATTTGATGGTGATTTCGGTCGTTCACGACGCGCAGCGCGTGACGGACCTGACCGCGACCGAAATCGACGCGGCACTGGTGCAGATCGAAGGGATTCCTGGCGAGTTATTGCACCGCTATTTTTCGGTGATGGTCGCGGGTTCACAAGAGATGACCCGTTCATCCTATCCGAAGCTTATCCTTGAGATGACACTGGTTCGCCTTGCTCAGCTTGAGCCCCTATTGGGCATCGATCTGCTGGTGGATCGTCTCGCAGCATTGGAAGCCGAGTTTGATGGTGAGCTTCCTGCTCAACATTTGGAACGACCCGACCCAACGGCCTCAAGATTAGCGCGAGAGCCACGCCCCGAGGCGCTGCCTCGTGTTCCGGCGCAAGACCCACGCGTTCAGGCCACGAGCCCCGCCCCGGTCGTTGAAGCAGCGCCGGTCGTTGAAGCAGCCCCGGTCGTTGAAGCGCCGGGTGTTGAAGCAGCCCCGGTCGTTGAAGCAGCCCCGGTCGTTGTAGCCCCGGTTGTTGAAGCAGCCCCGG
>JBFFMO010000079.1:0-9986 GCA_041554035.1 Allomicrovenator sp.
CCTCGTCGCAGACAGCGACAAGGCCAATGTCGGTGTGCAAGGCGTCTTTGATACTGACCACCTGGCGGACATCGCCGATAGGCTGAGCCCCGGCGGCGGGTACCGCTCCCCGCCCACCCCTGCGGCTCCTGCGGCAAGTGCCCCGAACTTGGCGGCAATCATGGGTCAGAAGGTCGTTCTCACAGGAACATTCGCGAGCTTTGGTCGAGATGAAGCGACGGCACGGCTGACGGCTATTGGCGCGGTCGTGGTCGGTTCGATTTCCAAAAATACCGACGTGCTGTTTGCGGGCGAGAAAGCGGGATCCAAAGTGACAAAGGCCGAAAGCCTTGGGGTGACGGTTCTTGGTGAACAGGATTTGATCGATATCCTGCAGGCGGGCGAAAACCCCTCAGAAAACGAAAGCGAACCCAAGGCAGGCAAGCCCGCGCCGGCCGGTATGGTTGCTTTTGTGATGGCACTTGATGCGCAGATTCGCGAGACAGGTCGCCTTCGACCCGAAGCACAGCCTATTGAAGTGAACCTCGACGACGCGCCTGAATCGGTGCGGTCTTTGGCCGAAGCGCTCTCGACGTACAGTTATAATGTGGACTTGGGTGAGTTCGACCTATGGCCTGGATCCTCGGTGCGCACGTTAGAGGAAACGATTGAATTCTCGGCCGACATGTTTGATGACGTGGAGGCCGTCCTGAATGGGATGGATCCAGCGCGCACCATCACATTGGGAGCCGATGGCGGCGGCATGAGCGAACTCGGGATCTCTTGGTCCGGGGACCTCATAACGGCCGTGATTGTCGAGATCGACAACCCCACTGAAGATAATTTTGTCACGCATTACGACCAGGACTTCAAGCTCTTGGACTTTCTGCGTGAACGCCTTGATGACGAAGACCTGGACAGTGATGATGGTCCGTTTGACCCTCCGGGACTCGCGGATATCTCTGATCGAATATCACCCGGATCTGCGTATCGTTATGTTGCTCCGCCGACGGCAGATTCCGTGCGATTTTCGACCTATTTCGCAGACCCGACGGTCACCGAGAAGCTCCGTAAAAAAGCGGTTTCTGCCGCCAAGAAGGGCGAAGTCGGTTTTGCCCCTATCGTCGGTTGGACGCCCTCCCCGCCTGACGCGACACCGCCAGAACCATTGCGCTGGGCAGGTGCCAAGTTCGATGTTCTGTTTGTGCCGCATCATGACGGGCGTGAGCGAGTCCTGATTACTGCGCCAGGCGAGTCGAGCGGTCGAGAACTCGACCTTCCGTCGCTCCGATCCTACCGAAACCTAGCGGCACTCTCCCCAGACGGACAAAAGCTCGCCGTTGGCTCACCGGTCTGCACACGGACCGTCGAGCTCGCCTCGGGTGACCAGCGCGTGCTCTTGCAGGGACCACAACAGATTGCCGTCGTATGGCTCGACAATAACTCTGTGGCCGTGATGACGCAGGAGGGCGCACACCAGATGGACGGCAACGACCCTGACGTGGCTGATTTGCCCTCCGTTAAAAAGCTGGGGATCGGAGCAAAGATTCCACCCATGCGTACTCCTGGCGGGATTTATGTTCTGAATGTGGACGCACGCAAAGTTGTTGCAAGCTTGCAAATCCAGGCCGAAACGATGGAGCGCGTGCCCGGGCATTCAGCGCTGATGATTCGTAGGGAGCCGCCGAAGGGCAAAACATGGGGGACACTGGTTTTACGCATCGATAACCATTTGGTAACGAGCGTCGCCAAATTCCCGTGCGATATCGGCGCCATTTCCCTTGAGGGCGACACGTTACACAGTGCTAACGGGTTCGAGGTTCTTGGGCTGGCCGCTGCGCTCAAAGCCACCGAGGTCGCCGGCCACCGAAGTTTCTTGGACACGATGAAGCTCGAGCCACAGCCATTCCCCCCGCAAGAGACGGAGCGGTTGGGATTCGCCATCAACATGACGCTCACTAACGACTGGGGGACACCCATCCCTGAATCGATCGCATCGCGATTTGATTGGGTTGAGCCTGTAGCCGAACACGGCATCGCGCTCGCCACGCGAAAGCGTGATGGTGCGCACGATGTGTTTTTGGTGAATATAAAGGATGGCAACGAGATCACCGTCGTCCCCTCGGTTTCCGTGGATGTGCTAGAATCTGCATGGGCTTGGGACGGCTCGCGCGTGCTTTTGTGGAGCGGACAGACCGTCTACGAGATTTCGGCTTCGGGTGCTTCCAAGAAGTTCGCCATGCTGCCGGGTCCGGTCTTGGCAGCAGCAGCAGTGCGCGATGGAGGCACGGCTATCCTGCACCGATGCGAGAATATGGATGCCCAGCTCGATATCATCAGTGCTTCTGGCGTGTTGACTGGCTACACGCACGTGTTCCCTCATGACTTCATGTGGAGCCTGAACGAGGGCACGATGCTCTTGCTCAGCCCGGCCTATCCCGACCCAGAAACGGCTTTTGTGCGCACGCTTTCAGTGTCTTCGGACGGGTTACGAATCCATCACTCCAACGAGCTGCGCGTGGCCGTCAGCAACGTGTTGAATATCGGCGACGCCTCGTTGGTGGAGTTGAGCAGTGGTGCTCGATATAAGCTCGACAAAGATTCCATCCCCGAAGTCGACTTGGCATCCGAGGCCGTGCGAAAGCTAGACAAACGCGCCAGCGGCGAGTTTCCCCACGGATATATCGACCAAAACGGCGAGTGGACGAGCCCACCCATTTGGGTTGGTGGCGACAAATGGCAAGGAGGTCGCGGCCGAGTGAAATGGGCGTCGAGATTTGCCTTGCTTAGCCCTGACGGCGAGCTGTTGACCTCTCCGGTCTTCAAGAAGATCGACCCCTTCGTAGACGGCGTTGCGGTTGTGGCTGCGGCAAGTGGAAGGGCCGGCGCTATTGCTCCTGACGGCACATGGGTTTTGGAGCCCAAATACGACTACGTGGGGCCCGTATCCGGCGATCGCATGCGTACGGGACGCGATGCCATTTACGCCATACGCACGCTTGACGGCGAGCTTGTGGCCGACGGTTTTCAGAAATTATATATGTTCTCGGAAGGCCTCGCGTTTGCCGAAAAAGACGGAAAATCCGGCTTTATCAAACCAGACGGCACCTGGGCATTTCAGGGCGCGTTTACAGACACTTCCGGTTTTTTGGGTGGCGTGAGTGCCGTGAAATTCGAAGACTCGTCGTGGGGCCTCGTACGTGCCGACGGAACCCCCGTGGACGGGCTATATGAGGACTTGGTCGGAGCTCGCCTGGATAACGACAATTTCATCGCAGCGGTGCGCCGAGGCAAGGACTGGGGCTATGTCAACGGCGAAGGAGAGGTGGTCATCGACTACCAGTTCAAGGTGGCTTATGCCTTCAAGAACGGCATGGGACCGGTCCAGCTTCACTCGGGCGCGGCAGGCTACGTGACCACCGACGGTTTGGTGATGCAAGGCGAGGGTTGGACGACCTACAGAGTCGACGGTCTGGCCTGGTTCCGTAAAAACAGCAGAATGGGCGTCGTGGGAGCAGACGGGGTGATACGTCACGAAGCCATTTTCGGCGCAGTCGGGACACACTCGGAAGGGCTATCACCCGTTCAAAAGGATGGAAAATGGGGTCTTATGGGTGAAGACGCCGAGTTTAAAATTGAGCCCCTTTATGAGGATATCCTTGCGCCCTCAGACGGGCTCATTCCGTTCCAATCGGACAAAAAGTGGGGATACATGAACACCGACGGAAACGTTGTTGTGGAGCCAAAATTCCGTTGGGTAGACGGTTTCAGCGAAGGACACGCGATCGTGCGACTTGTCTGAGCCAAGGAACCAAAAATCTAGTTGTAGCCGCAGGCTTCAGCGAGGCAGAGTCCATCTTCGGAACAGGCGTAGGTTTGGCAGTCTGCCGACATCCCACAAGAGTCACCAATCTGGCCTGGTATCGCGCACACCGAGTTTATGCAACTCAATCCAAGCTCGCAGCCGTCAAACTCACACGCCTCGCCCAGGGCCTTTCTCGGCTCGCAGATCCCCGAGAAGATGTCTTCACCGGTCTTGCAGAACGCTCCGGTTTCACACTCACCGTAAATCGAGCAAGTTTCGCCGAGGGCAGCGACCGCAACGCAAGTCGTCGCGCATAACAAGCCTTGTTGGCATTCCACGTCCAAGAAGCAGGGTTCATCGATCGCCTGAGTCCGCTGTGGGACACATGTTCCCAGGCGGCCACAGACGGCATTCCCTGCACATTGGTCCAGGGACGGCCCTTGCATGTCACAATCTTCGCCTACGGCGAGTTTAGTGTCGGAGCACAGACTCTGATCGTCGCAATATAAACCGGGGACACACCCCTGAGAGTCGAAGCAGCTCTCACCTTTGGTCAACGAACGCATGCGCTCGCAAACGCCGGTCTCTCCGAAATCTGCATTGCAGAATAGGCCGTCGTTGCATTGTAAGAATTTGCAGGCCTCCCCCACGTCGCCAAAGCGCTGGCACGTGTTCGCATCGTCGCAGAATTCATCAAAGCTGCAGGTCGTCGTGCCACACGCGAAAGTCGGGGTTTCACAAACACCACCGCACGTATCGACGTCTTTGACACAAGCTCCACCATAACATTCGCCTTTCCAAGAACAGGCAGCGTCGTCAAAAACTTTGGGACCAAAAAACGCGCGGCAAGACGCCGGCTCGAGGTCGCCCAAAGCGCAGTACTCCGTCTGAGTATCACTGATGCATGCAGCAGCCAGAGCAGGGTCGTAGCTGATGGTCCCTTGCCCGAACGCGTGCGCGACTTCTGCGCCGATACCGACGTATTTCGCGAGTTCCGAAGCGTTGGCAAGGCAGCCATCCAAGTCTCCAAAACGGCGCAGGTCGTAGTCCCAAACGAGCGACGTGTTCTCGCACTCGAAACGAACACGGCAAAGCATTTCGACGTAACGGAGGCCATAATCACTGGCAGGCACCGAAGTCAGGTTCTGATTGTTCGTGGTGTTGTTCGTCGCATTATTGGTCGCGTTGTTCGACCCATTATTGGTCGTGTTGTTCGACCCATTATTGGTCGTGTTGTTCGACCCATTATTGGTCGTGTTGTTCGTTGAAGTATTGTTGGTGGGGTTCTTCCCCACGTCATCACCACAAGCTGTGGCAAGAAAAAGCAGGCATAAAAAAAGTCGCTTCATATGAACCTCCTGAGGAGAATCACTTTGGCGACTTTTCATGGGGAAAGCCCCTGAAGGATTCTGAAATGCAATCAAACGACCACAAGCGCGCCTAACGTCGGCGCATCAAAATCGCGAGCCCGAGGAATGCTGGTATCGCAAACCATGCGGTCACGCGCAGCAATAATCACATTACGTAGACTTTTCAGCGTCGCCAGATCCCCACGTCGTAAGAGCTCCACTGGGACATATTCTTGTTCGAGCGAACGAGCCAGCACTCGCTGCACCTCCTCGGACAAATGGGATTCTATCAAGTGGTCCGTGCCATAGCCGAGCTTTGTGAAAGATAACGATATGCGCCCCACTCCGTAGATTGCAGGCAAGATGTGAACCCGTGGCTGCAGCGAGAGTTTATTCGAGAAGTTGAACTCGCCTTCAAGCCGGTATTGCAACGCCTTGACGCTAAATTGATTGGGACTTCCGATGATGTCGAATGTGCCACGGGCTATTATAGTTCTTCCTTGATCGGACCGGTTTCGATGTCGAAATCCGAGCCAAAGAACGACGTTACTTTGGCCGCCGATGTGAGCAACTCCACCTCAACATCTCCTTTGGCTGAAAGGTGCAGCTTTATGGGAGGCTTGCCCCCCGGATCGACACTCAATCGGGTGTCGATGGTGCCCTCATCCAAACTGAGCAGCACCGACATCTCGACCATAGGCGGCTGCTCGATGGCAATACGACCCTTCAGCTATGAAAAGCCGAGCGTGTCCCCCAGAAATTTGGGTTCCTCCAACTTGCCGCTGACGTCCACGAGCTCGGTCGTGACAAATTCTCCGCCCTTGGGGCGAGTCACGAAAACGGTGCCATCCACTCCCACGACGGTGTAGGTTTCCTCGGGTGCTACGTACAAAACCACACGCATGTTTCGGGCGTTCATTTGCCGAAGATCAAGCCCGATGCTTTCCGAAGCTAACGACTCTTGGGCAGTCCCAGATGGGTTTTCGTGGGCGGCCCCGAAGGTGTTTTCGATCGTAAGTTTTTCGTTCTCGCCCATCTCTATCGTGACGGTTCCATTGCTCGCTGTTGCGTCACGGATAGCAATGGTTCCACCAAGAATCGACGCGAGATCCAGCGTCACATCGGCGTCGCCTACATGGATGGTTTCTTTGCCGTTAGGTGCCAGAAAACGCACATCGGTCGCCTTGACGCGGACCCCAGTGAGGCCCTGGAAAAAATCGACTTGATCAAGTGAGCCAATCTTGAGTGACCCGGCCATACCGCTTGAAGCGTAGTCTTGGATCTCGTTAGACGCGTAGCTTCGGCCGGCTTCGGTGCGAACCCAAAACCCGCCGATCACCAGCCCCAAAACGGCGAGCACCAGCAACAGGGCCAGCCCACGCAAGCCCCATCTAGATTTGGTTGAATGGCTCATTTAAGTCTCCGATTTTGATACACTGCATCAGCCATGACTCGCCCCAACTTGAACTTGCTAATGTTCGGCACCAAAGAGCGCTATACCTTCCCTTGAAAAACTAGCAAATGTGTCGTTCTTCAACTTCGAGCCTGTTCGGGCCTTATCACGTCCATGCGGGCCGGGCACGCATCCCATTGACCAGAAATCAACAGAGGTTCTTATGCCTACGATCTCCGAAATCGAATCACGTGCACTCGCTTTAAGTGTCGACGAACGAATTCGTCTGACCTTGGCCCTTTGGCGTAGCATTGAGGATGTTGGACCAGGAACATCCGAAGATTGGGACACGTTGGTTGCGGTACTTTCTTCAGCCCACCTCAAGGAAAAATCGTCGACGAAGGAAGCAGAACTCGCCCTAGCCACGCGCTAGTAGCTCAAGCCCCGAATTTGGCTGTTCCAACCGCGAGGCATAATGCTCCAAGATTCCTTCTTCGACCGCCCTGCATTACAACTTGCCCGTGCTCTGCTCGGCAAGGTTATCCGATACCGCAATTCAGACGTGTGGTTGAGTGCCCAGATTATTGAGACCGAGGCCTATCTGCTGACGGATAAAGGCAGTCATGCATCTCTTGGATATACCGAGAAGCGCCAAGCTCTGTTTAAGGACGGCGGCACCATCTACATGTACTACGCACGGGGCGGGGATTCTCTGAATTTCAGCGCCCAAGGCGCAGGCAATGCAGTGCTCATTAAATCGGCATATCCGTTTTTCGATGAGTTATCGCCGCAGTCCACTTTAGCAATTCTGCAGGCCAATAATCCTGATCGCTTAGATCAGCCGCGGCCCGTACATAAGCTGTGCAGCGGCCAAACCTTGTTGTGCAAAAGTTTGGGATTGAGGGTGCCGGATTGGGATAACCAGCGTTTCGATGCTGAGCGCTTGTACGTGGAAGACTGCGGGATCCGTCCGCAGGAAGTCATCCAAACCCGTCGATTAGGGATTCCCCAAGGGCGTGATGAAGATTTGCCCTACCGATTCGTGGATGCGGATTACGCGGCGTATTGCACCAAAAATCCGCTACGCCGAGGGCAGCGCGAAGGGCACGACTTCTGGCGTTAACGACGGCGCATCAGAATCGCGAGTCCGAGGAATGCCGGGATAGCAAACCATGGGGTCTGGCTTTCGTGATTTGGAGCCGAAGTGCAGCCACCATCATCAGACGTCTTTTTCTTAGGCTCGTCGGTGGTGCCCGAATCGCCGCCGGCCATGTCCGTGGTTCCAGCGTCGGCACCGGTTCCCATGTCCTCAGTCGGCATAGGGTCGACAACGACGGGACAATCCTCGTCGGTCAGGCCGTTGCAGTTGTTATCCACCGAATCGCCGCAGGCTTCTTCAAGCGCCGGACGAACTTCACCTTCACAAACGCCGTGCCAACGTCCGCCTTCGCAAGACTCGGTGCCAACAGCGCATACGCCCTTGCCCTGTGTGCCATCGCGGCCTGTATAACAGGGACGCGTGTCACCGTTATTGCACTCGTCGGCGGGTGCAAGACAGGTCGCAGCTGGGATTTCAGGGGCCCAGATCGGGCAGTTTTCGTCGCCAAGAACCGCGTTACCGGCTCCGTCCACCGAAACACCAAGCGAGCCGTGAGTTGGGTATCGTGTGATGAACCCTTCAGCATTTGTCGTCGCGAAGAAATAGCGCTGGCAGCCCTGTGGCAGGCCGTCGACCGAAGCGGTGTAGGTCACGCCGACATAAGGAATTTCGGGTTCAACAGGACCGGCATCCGCGCCAGCGTCCATGTCTGGCGGAACAACAACGGGTTGCTCTTGCCAGGGATCCATCGTGACACATTGTGTCCGAACGACCGCTTGGATCGAACGAGGGGCGCCTGCTTGCTCGTAGTAATGAACCGAAAACTCGATTTCACCTTCGGGCGTCAACCCAAAGGTGCCGTTTGGCGCTTGTTCGGTGGCACTCAACCCAAGCTGGAACGCGATGCCGTCGTTGAGGACAGGAATTGGATCCGATCCGCGGCCCGTTGAAAACGTCCAATAAAACGCCTGTGGCAGGTTTTCGGGAGCACAGGCTTCCGGATCGATCGGAGCCGCAAGAATGCAGGGTGGAGCGGGATTGGCGACACCGGAACCCTGACAAACACCGAGGCATTCAGGGTTGGTTTCGACATCACACGAGGTGGTCGCGGTGTTCAGGTCCGTACAACGTCCGACTTCGCATGGCTCGTCTTTGGGCAGGCATTGCTCGGGAATCACAGGCTCGTTGACCTGTGAGACTCCAAATGCGTTGTCGCGTGACGAGAGAATCAAATTGAGGACGTTTTGAAGGACCCATGCGCCGCCGATTTCGCCGGGCACGATGATCGGGGTGTCGGTCTCTCCGTTCCAATAGAATTCCGAAGAAATCTGGCCGGGACCACGATTGAGCAATGACCAACGGTCGGACTGTTCGGTGGAGCCTTCGTCGCCGCAACCGACGATTCCGCCAACGCATTTCACTTGGCCGTCGTCGTATCCAAGCTCACAGCACGAGTTGAAAGCTGCCGGTTCTTGCATCGGATCTTGGGGGCAGAAACACGAATATTGGATCGCGTGGGCGCCCTGCCAGCGGCCTGCTTCAGCAAAAAACGGCTGATAAACGAGGGGCGGAGACGGCGGAACGTCGTTACCGTCCATGTCCTTGATGCCCCAAACGTAGGGCGCCATGCGGACACGATTGAGCAGATGCGCCGCAACACGTTCGGCTTCGGTGGGCATCTCTCCGGAACCGGCGCCCGCAAACCAATAGGCCTGAGACGACTCACCAAGTGTTTGTGCCTGAGTCTCCTGATGGACTGGGGGAGCGGTTTCGACCGCACAACCGGACACGAGCGCCGCGGCGACCAACCATTTTCCATTCCTCAAAGCCATCCTTCACTCCACACTTGGTTACGCGACGTTCTTGCGTCGACGACGGGCCAATAAGCCCATCACTATTACCAGAATAAAACCACTAGGCCGACCATGAGCAGCGTTACAGCCGCCTTGGTCCTTGCCTTTGGTCGCTAAAATTTCGCCGTCGGCATCTGGGCCGACATCTTCAATACTCGGACAATCTTCGTCAACTGCTTCGTCACAATCGTCGTCAAGTCCGTTACCACAAAGCTCTTCCGAGGGAAGCAAGTCCCCTCGGCATTCTCCAGTCCATTGACCCGCCACGCAACGCTCTGCGCCCGTTGAGCACTCGCCAACATCGCGCGTCCCGAATGGGCCGGTATAACATGCCCGGGTGTCGCCGGTTTCGCAGGACTGACCGCTCGGGGAACAGGTGTCCGCGGGACGTTCTTCCAGAAAAAGCGGACACTCGGTTCCGCCGACGCTCGCGCCAAGACTGCCTGTACTGGGGTAGGTCAGCTCATTGCCGTTGGAGTCGGTGAAATGAAAATAATAACGATGACAG
>JBFFMO010000080.1:0-9946 GCA_041554035.1 Allomicrovenator sp.
CGCGAAGGTCTTGAAGGCACCGCTGCCCGGCGACGTGAAGTTGGACTTTCCGCATAATATCGTGATGGAAACCACGCGAGAAGTGGCTGGCGTTCAGATGCGAACCGTGATGATCGAGCCCAAGGTGCCGGTCAAAGACGCGGTGGCGGCACTGACCAAGGCCTTTGAGGCCGCAGGTTTCAAAACCGGCCCTCCAAGCGCGCATACCGTTGGGTTTTCAAAGGGCGGTACGGGTGAGGGAATGATGGCTGTGTCGTCTGGAGGAACGCATGTCGCGTTGACCTACAACGACTTCAAACCCGACAACTCGCGGGTCAAAGAGGGTTTCACGGGCATGGTCCACATGGTGATCAATTCCGGCATGAAGAAGTAAGTGGATAGGCGAGTTGCCACTTTGATGGATTTGAGTGGTGACACTTGTCCCCGATCCTCGCTCGACAGCGGCCTAAGGTCCGCAAGGACTATATTCTACGCTGCCTAGAGACTTGGCATTGGCATTGCTATATAGTTCCTCGAACCGTTCGCTAGCCCTCGGAAGTCTGGAATATGAAGTTTAATAAATCCCATCTCTTCGCTCTTCTTGTTCTACTCGGCGCTTGCGCCGACGACGTTGCAGTTCTGGACACAGGTAAATGCCCTGAGGGTGCCATTTACGAAGCTGCGACGGATACCTGTCGAACAGCCGTCGTCAATAACGGTCCTGGTGGGGCCGACTGGGCCGATACCGACTCCGATGGCGTCGTGGACAAGTACGATAATTGCGCCGGCGTGTTTAACCCTAATCAGGAAGACGGCGACGGCGACACCGTGGGCGACGCTTGCGATAACTGCCAGCTGACCGCAAATATTGATCAGTTGGACGCAGACGGAAACGGAATCGGCGACACGTGTCAGAACGAAGACTTCTACGATACGGACACAGACACGGACGGCGATGGTCGTCCGGACATTTCTGATAACTGTCCCGCGATCGCTAATCCGACGCAGGCCGACGGTGATTTGGACGGTCTGGGTGACGCTTGCGACAACTGCCCACAGAAGGCAAATCAGGGTCAGCAAGACGCCGATGGTGATGGGATTGGTAATGCTTGTGATGGCGATTACGTCGGCGACATCTGCTATTCGCAGACTTTTCGTGCCGATGTGAAAACCATTGAGCCTTCACTTTACGTGATTCTCGATTCGTCAGGTTCGATGGCAGATCAGCTTGATGCGACTCGGCCTCATCCATGGCCGATCGAAGATGCGCAGCAGGCGATTGGCCTGGTTGCCGACGATATCGCTGGTTCGGCACGGATTGGCCTTGGCCAGTATCCATTTGGACCGACCAAAGCCTCCACCTGCACGATGAAAAATTGGTTGGATGTTGGCGCTAACAGCGCGCAAAGCATCAAGACAGCAGCAAATAGCATCAATGCAATCGGCGACACCCCGACGGGTTATGCGCTGAATCAAATTTTGGACCAGACACTGCTGACCGATGCTGCGGATCCCTTGGACGCACGTCGTCCGAAAGCCGTGATTTTGATCACCGACGGCGACCCCAACGTTGCGTGCAACAGCGGCTCACCGGTCCTGAGCAAAGCCTCGGCACAGCCTGAGGCGGTAAGTGCAGCAGCCCGACTTAAGGCAGCTGGGCTTCCGGTGTACGTGGTTGGATTCTTGAGTGGTGCTGTTCCGGCCAATCTGAATGCCATCGCAACAGCGGGCGGAACGGATGCACCTGGTGCGGACAGCTACTTTAAGGCAGATAATCCGGCTCAGCTCGTCGCGGCTATTTCGGGAATCACTCAGCGCTCGGTTTCGTGCACGTATCAGCTTGATATGGTGCCACCAAACCTCGATCAGGTCATCGTGACGGTGAACGGTGCGGCCGTTGCCCAGAGCGCGGTCAACGGATTTACGTTCGACCGCTTTGCCGGTTTCATTCAGTTCAATGGCGCTGCTTGTGACGCGGTTCGAAATGCAGCCGACCCATCGGCCATTCAGATCCAAGTCGATATCACCTGCGTCGAAGACGACGTGACGTGCACACCCACCACCGAAGTCTGCGACTTCATCGACAACGACTGCAATAATGAAGTCGATGAGGGCTGTGACGGATGTCGCCCAGAGGTCTGTGATGACGTCGACAACGACTGCGACGACGTGGTGGATGAGGGCTGTGCCACATGTGACCTGATTGGCATGGCGTGTGAGCTCAGCGCGGATTGTTGTGTTGGAGACTGCGTGAACGGAACGTGTGCATTCGAATGCCGTCCCGCCGAAGTCGCCTGTACGAAGAATCTGGATTGTTGTTCGGGTATCTGCTCGGGCTCAGCTGCATCACCTGGCCTCTGCGTTAACCCTTAGGTATCTCACCTGGGCCTGATTATGATTGAAATCGAGCGGAAATTCTTGGTTCGGGGCGCCTCTTGGCGCCCTGGTGTCCATAAGGCCCAGCGCATTGAGCAAGGGTATTTGGAGACCAGCGGAGCCACAGTTCGGGTTCGGATTCGTGATGAACAGGCGTTTTTGACGGTGAAGGGGCCGACCAAGGGCATCTCGCGGGTCGAGTATCAGTACGAAATCCCCGTGCAGGATGCTCGTGAGATGATCGACGGGCTCTGTGGGACCACGATCCAGAAAACACGCCATCGCATCATGGTCGGTCCACACGAGTGGGTCGTTGACGAGTTCGATGGGAGCCATTCGGGTCTGGTGATGGCCGAGATCGAATTGTCTTCTGAAGACGAAGAATTTGAAGTTCCGCTTTGGGCGGGACGAGAGGTCTCAGACGATGCCCGCTACTACAATTCGAATTTGATTGGGCAGCCGACGCCGCCCACGGAGTAACGATGAAGACGATCGCAGTATTGATCGTGGTCCTACTTGGGGCCTGCTCTGATGACCCGCAATTGCTCAATTCCAGCAATAATGTGGCTGAGAATAATTCCACCAATAATGCGACGAATAGTGGCTCAAATAACGGCGAAACTGGCGGGAATAACGAAGTCGACGACAACAACTCGGTCGTTCTGAACAACGCGACGCCAAACACCGATACACGCGATTATCTGGGGACTTTGCCGGTCAAACCGACGGGCGAAGTGGCCGGTTTTGTTTTCGACATGGGGCAGGCTTATTGCGAACGTCTCGTTGAATGCCGCACAGACTCGCGGGTTCTGAGATTCGCGACTGCCCGACAAATCGCGACGGTCGGTGATTGTGTGGCGGATTATGCGGCGCGACTGTCACCCGCTGCGTTCGAAAACGCCGTCACAGTGGCTCGTCGTACCTTTGTTGCTGCCAACGCACAGCAATGTTTGAGCGCAATTCCGGCCTTGGCTTGCGGCGACATCGCGGCTGGATTTGAAGGCCCCGGTGTGGTGATCGAGTCTTGTCGTACGGCATTTGACGGTGACGGTCGCGATCTGGCTGATTGCACAAGCAACGCCGATTGTCTGAGTGGGCTCTTTTGCGACCGCACCTACGACGACGGCTGCGCGGGCGCCTGTGTCCCAGGTTATATCGAGGAAGTCTTTTGCGGCGCGACCGATGTCAATTGCGGCATCGATTCGTATTGCGAACAAGAAACTCAGTCGTGCATGCCTTTGCCCAAGGCCGGACAAACGTGCGCTCCCAACGGCCTCTGTGAGGCCAATTACTTTTGTTACGACGACGTGTGCACGGCGAGCGTTGTTGGGTTTCAAGCGGGCCAAGCATGCGACCGAATCTCGTCATTATGCGCACTTGGACTTTTTTGCGACATCGACGACACGAATATCGGGACATGCAAAGAGCTGGGCGAGGCAGGAGCAGCCTGCAATGCAGACGTTCTTCCCGGTGGATGCGTGGCGTCGGCCTTCTGCGACGCTGGAACCTGTGCGTCGCGCGCCTCGGCGGGCGCGTGTTCGTCGTCTGACGAGTGTTTAGGCGGATGGTGCGCGCCTGACGGCTGCGTCGACACGTCGTTGGCCTGCGTCCTCTAGAGACTGATTCGGCGAACGGTCACCTGCCCACCCACGATATTTTTGGACTCCACCACCAGCGCCTCACTGACCGAGGTCAGGAGCGAGTCCGTGGACGTGGTCAGCCATACGTCCACATCACCAAACGACCCACCATCTGAGGCGGGAATCCGTCCAGCGAAGAGGTCTCGAACCCCAAATTGGTTCAAGAGGGCCATGGTTCGTGCTCCCTCGACATGGTTCTTAAATCCAAGGTCGCGGATTCCATTCGGATCGATGGGAGGCGTGTGGGTGAAGGCAATGATAGAGCCCGCGCCGTCCCCAGCCTGCAGGGCGCTAAGGGTTCGAACGTATCTCTCAAGCCGCGCGAAACCGTCATTGGCCAATTCACGTTTGGCAGAATAAAACACTGCGAAACGCGTACTTCCGATCGAAAACGAATGGTCGTGCGGTCCGAATCGACGCAGCGCGTATTGTCCAGAATCGACGTTGTCGGCGTCTTCTCCGACCACATACACAATCGAAACACCCAGCCGCGTGAGCCGCGTTTCGAGAGCATCAATGGCCGACGAGTCACTGGACTCGATATTTTCGCCCGTCAACGTGATGAAATCGACGTCCTCTTCTTTGAGGCGTTTGATGGCCGACTCCATGCGGTCCAGGGACGACGTCGCTCCCACCACTCCAAAGCGCACAGTCTCGGGAGTCACGGCGGGGGCGAGTCCGTATTGTTTCGCGACGCAGGGTACACTCAGGACGTCGAAGCTCAATGCGGTTGGGTCCTCGGTATCGCGAACGAAGACGGGGACATCACACACGTCGAGCAGCGCCGTGGGAGCACACGCGGCGGCGGTGCAGGTTAACCCCGCAGGGCACTCACTCGCCGATACGCAGGGGTCGCCCACGGCCGCCAATGCGCTTTCACAAGAGATCGACGTGCGTTCGGCCACTGCGGGGCAGCCCGCGATGGCGGAGTCGTTCAGATAATCCACGGCCAGAAGCTTCACTTCGGCTTCAGGATGTAGATTCGACACTTTGACCGAGACCGTCTCGCCTGCGCCTGGTCCCGCTGCGACGCGAAAACGTGCGACTGGTCCCGCGGCACGCGCCCAAACGCCGTTCGTCCCGACACTACGAAATGCTCCCGATGTGATATCTAGTTGCACGTCGAGGGCATCGATCGATGCCTGAGAGATGGCGCGCTGACCTGTGGTGGTTTCCCCCGCAGTGTCTCCGCAGCTCAACGTGATGGACGCGGCCAATAAAAGAGGCACACTCAGGTGTTGTGGGTTAACGTTCATATTATTCTGGTCCGCGCAGGGTACGTCTGGTGTTGATGCAGGACATCGAAGTTAAGGTATACCGGAGTTCTCTTAAGATTCCTGTGGCCTTCTTTGTGCCTGGGGCGTTCCTCGTCACGGTGTATGCGCTCACTTATCTTTTCTTGAACTCCAATATCTTCCTCAATGCCCTCTTGGGCAAACTCGACCATGTTTTTCCTGGCAGCGTTCAAGCCACCGAGCTGGTGATTTCGCCGACGCTGACTGCAGCACACGTTTACGACGCGCATATTTACTCGCCCGAAGACGTCGAGGTGATTCGGGCTGAGGAAGCCCATGTCAAACTTGCGCCTCTTCTGCTGTTGGCGCGGCGCATCGAAATTTACGACGCGGTGGTCCGCCACGGCGGTGTGCGAATGACGTTGCCCGAACACTCGGAAGAGACGTTCGATTTGCTTCGTGCCCTCGGGGTCGACAAACCCAAAGATCCCAACGACACGTCTGAACCATTGATTCGGCAAATCGCTTTTCGAAACGTGCGCTGCGAAGAGTGTTTTTATTCGATCGATCTGGGCTTCTTCCGGGCTGATATCCCGGTCGTGACGATTCCGGATGCTTCGGTGGAAATCGGTGAAACCTTGAGTATCTCGGTGCCGGCGCTGGACGTCGCCGCACTGGACCTGACCTTTCAGGCCTACCTCTTTGGTTTTCCCGAAGATCAGGGGCCCTGGGAGTTTCGCGGTGAAGATATCTCAATCCGGAACTGGCAGTGGTCGAACGAAGGGTTCACCGTTGAGCGTGTGTCGCTCAATGCACAAGGCGTGACCGCGAGTGCCACGGGGGACATGCGCTTTCCAGACCCAAAACACCCAGACGATCCGACGCAGATGCTCTACCGAGCAGGCGGCTCGATCCATATCCCGGTAAACACGAAACTGGGCGACTATTTCTTGGATGAAGTCTTCCACGCCGACGTTGACGCGAATATCTCGGTGCGTGGCACGCTGGACGACATCGAAGGTGTATTTGTGGCGGAAGCGCCCTATTTGGAGACGCAGAAGGTCAAATTTCAGTACCTGCAGGCTCGCGGGTTTCTGCTGGATGACGTCGTGTTTATCGAGCACGCGGTCGCGGATCTGCACGGCGGAACGGTCGAGCTGAGGCATGGTCTTTTCAGCATGTTCGAAGGCATTTATGCCGCAGAGGCGACTTTTGAAGGCGTCGATCCTCAGGGGGTGCTGAGCGACCTTGAATTCGACTATCCATGGATGTCCGGGGCGGCGCGGGGCGATATCACGATGATGGGGTGGATTCCGAAAAATCCAGAATGGGAAAAACCCGGCGACGACCCGTTTTCGCGCATCAACGAGGCCACCAAGCCCGTGAGTTGGATCCACCTGGACCGTGACGCCACGATCGTTCGTAAAACGCGTGGAGTGCTGCCGGGTGGTCGCATTCGATTGCTGCAGGGGGGAGAGGTCGCCACTTCTTTGGAAACAGCCCATATCTCGGACCTCACAGCCGTGTTTGACCATGTCACGGCGCGGATTTCGAATTTCCATTTCAATTGGATCCAAAACGTCCTTCTTCCCGGCCTGCGCGGCAGCCCTGCGCGTGCGCGCTTGACGACAAATAATCTGGGCGGGTTGGGTTTGGATTATGGCGTGAAGGGGCTGGCAGGCGGCATGGAGGCCGAGATCAACGCCCTTGGCCTGATGAATTTCCCGACGGCTGATGGAGACCTACGGCTGAAATCGCCTTCGATCACCATCGATGGGACGACGATCGCCTCAAGCGACCTATCGACACGGTTTCGGATTCGTGAGGGGCGTCTTGAGTTCACGCCCGTGCAGATCAACACCGCAAGCGGAAATCTGCGCATGGGCGGGGCGCTGGCCATTTTGCGGGACCCCCATGGTGTGATCGATCCACTCACGGGCCGCCAGACCAGCGAGTTTCTTGGCGCTCGAAGCGACAACGCGAAGGTCGACTTTGAGGTCTCGGGAATGGACATGGCCCTGGCCGACCACTTCTTGAAGTCGGGCATGGAACTCCGCGGCAGCATCGACGCTGCAGGTGTCCTCACCGGAAACATCTCGGATCCCGTGGTTGCGGTCGATGCCGCCCTGAGCGAGGGGCAGGCCGTGGGTCAGGATTTCAAGAGGGTCGCGTTTGAAGGTGTATTCTCTCGCCGAAACATCGAGGCCCATCGTTTCGAGGCCGACGCAGGAGACGCCGGTCGCGTGAACGGTCGCGGAGCCTACGACTTGCGGGCGGATACCTTTGATTTTGCACTTTCGGGTGAAGATGTCGTTTTTGAGCGCCTGGCCCCACTTCTGGCCATGTCACCGGTTCCCATCGAGGGCACCTCTCAGCTTGAACTCCACGGCACGGGCTCCCTCGCGCAGCCGCAAATCGGCGGGTACGTGCTTGTCGATGGACTTGGAATCGATGGACGGAAGCTGGGGGGCGGGTCGGTGGTCGTCAACACCTTAGGCACCACGGTGCATGTCGTCGGCGCGTTTCCGTCCTTGGCCACGGTCGCGCTGGAATTCCCGTTGGATGCGGAGTCGCCGTTCTACGCTCGACTCGGGCTTGACCATTTGGACCTGCATGCCGCCCTTGACGAGCTGCGCGACTCCCAGCTGGTAGAACGTCTGGATGTGACCGGCGCGGTCGAGACTTTTGTGGATCGGGATTTTTCTCGATATCAGGTTCTGGTCACGCTGGATGAGTTCGTGCTCGATACCTTGTCGCGACGATTCACCAATCGAGGTCCGATCATTGCCGGTCTCAACGACGGAAACCTGATTCAGATCCAGCAGGCGGAAGTCGGGGCACAAGGGCGCTACGTCATGATTCAGGGCGGTATTTTCCTTGATGAAGCCCTTTTGGACATCTCGCTCGCTGGGTCGCTGGACATGGCGCTCTTGAACAGTTTTCGCGCGTCGTTTCCCGAGTATTTTCCAGACACGATCATCGATGCACGCGGCGTGGTTGAGCTCGATACGAATGTCCGTGGCACGCCGGGCGGGACATTGGTGGCCGATGGATTCCTGAAGTTTTTGCCCACCGAGGTCCAGCTCCGCGACTTGCCGGAACCAGTCGTCATCAACAGCGGCTTGATTCGATTCTCTCGCGACGGGCTGAAAATCGACACCGCTGAGCCGATACGAGGTCGTGCCCTGCAAGGGATCTTTGAGTTGGGTGGAAGTCTTGGGCTCGCTGGTTTTGAGGCGCGCGATCTGGTGCTGAATCTTCAGGCCGTGAACATGTCGTATCGAATCCCCGACGTGGCGAACCTGACCTTTGGTGGGAACCTGACGCTTAATGCCCCGTCCATCGACCGGCCGGATACGTGGAAGGTCACCGGCTTGGTGGACGTCGTGGACGGCCTTTATTACGAGAATATCTCGATCTTCCAGGAGCAGTTCACCAATCGAATTCTCGGCGCGTTTTCGCGTCAATCGGACGCGTATCAGGCGAGTCTTGTGGAGCGCTTTCCCATCCTCGAAGAGGTCAATTTTGACCTGAATATTCGCGCCCGCGATTCGTTTCGAATCCAAAGTGAAATCGATCGACTTGGGTTGGACCTTGAGCTCCGAATTGACGTGAGACTTCAGAATACACTGGCGCTTCCTCGTATTGTCGGCGATGTCGACGTGATCGACGGTCGCGTGAAATTCCAGGACGAGAAGTTCGAAGTCAGCAGCGGTACGTTGACGTTTTCGGGTGAGGCCAAAAATCCGTACGTGGATATCGTGGCGGATTCTGAGGTCAGCAACCGTTGTCGCAAGACTGACCTGGGCGATGATACGTTGACGAGCTTCAATTTGAGCGGCGATTCGTCGTCGGTCGAACAACAGATTTTCCGCATTATTTTGAATGTTCAAGGCCGGCTCTCGAACTTGGATATCCAGCTCGAAAGCAACCCTTTTGCCGATCAACGCGATATCTTGAGCCTGATTTTGACGGGATGTACGGTCGACCAAATCACGGCGTCGAGTGCGTCGAGTCCTACGCTTGAGGTCGCTCTGGCTCCTGTGCTGGGATGGATTGAAGGGACGGTGCAAGACGCCGTGGCCGTGGAAGAATTCACGATCACACCGTCTGTCGATCGCCTGCGCACCAGCGTCGGTGACCGGCTCTCGCGCCGACTCAGCTGGCGCTTGCAGGTCGATACAGGCCTGGCTGACACCTCGAGCGGGCAGCTCTACCAGTTGAACTACAAACTCTCAGATGCCTGGGCCGCGGAACTCAGCGAAAGCACGAAGACCGACGATAATAGTTTTGTGATTGATTTTAAGCTGAAATATCGACTTTTCTTGGACTGGAGAAACCTAACAAAAGTTTTCCCTTTAGTCCTAGCTCAGAGCTTACATCAACAAGTATTTCAGATATCTCTGCTTCACCAGCGAGAAGGTTGTTTAAATGTTGCTCTGGTGTCTTTCCAAAGTATGCAGTTAGACTTGGAGCGTACAAGTCGCAGTCTAACAGGCAAACTCGCATTCCGGCCTTAGCATAAATGGCAGCAAGATTTGTCGCAATAGTTGTTTTCCCTGTTCCACCTTTGTATGAGTGAAATGCTAGGGCTTTTCCTACACTCATTTTTTCACCTGCATTCCATACAAATAGGTATCATGAAAACAGGGTAGAAAAGAACTAAATGAATTTTGCTCTTAATTCCTACTTGCGATTTCGAGTCTCTTCTTCCTC
>JBFFMO010000081.1:0-9933 GCA_041554035.1 Allomicrovenator sp.
GCACGGTCACGCAACTTACAATCGGGGAAGTTATGCTGGGCAAAGAACAGAAACGAGCCCAGGCCCAGGGCCACAATATGCGGGATCACGATCACGCATAGCGCAGTCCAGAGGTCGGTCAGCGCCCATAAGCCGCCAAAGAGCCCAAAGTGGATCAGCAGCGCCACAGGGCCGCCCCAATGGTTCTTTGGGTCGCGGCGAAATGGCGAAATCGCCATGCCAATCAGGAAAACCGTAAAATAGCCGCCAAAGACCATCAAAGGATGGCGAACGGCTCGATATAGGTAGCGTTGTTTTGGCGACATGCGACGCCACAGCTTTTTGGTCACCAAGGGGAAAGACCCGATCGACGATCCAAAAAGTTTGGCGTTATTTCGATGGTGGTAGTCGTGGGTTTCGCTCCACACGGAACGCACCGACAACTGGTAAAACCCAATCAAGGACATGATCACGCTGGCGACCTTCGATTTTCGGAAAATCGCGCCGTGCAAGTAGTCGTGGTAAAAAATGAATGCGCGGATTTGGACCAGTCCAAAGCCGATTCCGCAGATGAGTTGCACCGATTTCCACGGTGAAAACAAAGCGCCTGCGGCAAATACACCGAGTATGATCAGGGTCTGAATCAGCAGGCGCCACGACTTTGCGCGGTCCTCTTGTGCGAACGCTTTGGTGGCACGCACCAAATCAGTGCTTTTTTTCCGAGAATCCGGCGCCTCTTCGCGCTCGTCCTCTTCCAAGACGATGTCTTGTGGGGGCGCGTCGACTTGAGCAAGAGATAGTGAAAATAACATGCCGTAACACTCTGTCGTTTGCGCATTCTCGTGCGCAGTGGTCATGCCCGTGGCTGCGTTTTGAGGCTCAGTCTAAACGCGCAAAATGCCTAGCACGCCCTATATACCCCGGGCAAGCGCGAGCAAAGCACGGAAAGCCGGGCGCAGTTTTGGCGTTATGATGGGTGCTGCCGCCTCTCGGCCTGCCTACCCAAGATCTCTTGGTGAACTAAGCCCTTAGGGGCAAGAGGTGCCGTTCATCTTCTCGCAAGCTCCCGAACGACAAGAGCAGCCTGAACCTGGGCACGACGTGAAGTCGATTTTATTGCTCCACGCGATCTGCGAAACAAGCGGATTGCAGACCTGGCATGGATTGGCCGGGTTTTCGGTGCCGCCCAATACACAGGCCCCATCGATGACACAATGGGTTCCAAAAATCGCCGTCGTGCACGAACCGTCAAAAGCACAGGTCTGCGAAGTGCAGGCGAGTCCGTCATCGGTAGGACACGCAGATCCCGCCGTCAACGCGGTGTAGGTCGTTGAGTTTGCGGAGGAGTCACAAACGAAACAACTCGAGGCGTCGCGTACCGCGCCTTCCGCAACACACGCGCTGCTGATGAAACAACCTTCCAACGTGCCGGCACAGGAGCGATTCGAACACGTATCTGAAACGGTGCACGAGATGCCGTCGTCGCAGGCGGCGCCGTTATTGGGTGACCAAGCGGTGACTGAGACCGCCGGAGCGCACTTCTCGCACACGTTGGTCGACCGTGTCGTATTTGCAGCGACGCAAGCGCCATCGATCAAACATGTGTTGGCGACCTGGTTATGCTCACACGCGCCCGACAGACAAACATCCGAGGTGCACGTCAGGCCGTCATCCGTACACGCCGTCTGGTCAGGGGTGTTGATGGCGACACAATTTCCGTTAGCCGGATCGCACTGACCAATCTTACAGACGTCGCCTGAGCCACTGCAATCTTTGGCCTCGCCGGCACAGGCGCCTGCGGCATCGCATACGTCGGTGACCGTGCACATGTCTTGGTCATTGCAGGTAGCGCCCACAGCCAGTGTCCACGCGGTTGCGCTCGCGGCCGAATCACAGACTTCACATTGATTGAGCGGATTACGAAGGTCCTCGGCGACGCAGGCGCCATCGATCAAACACGGGCAACCACAGATATTTGGTGCATCGGCTCCGCAGGTAATCCCAGCCTCGCACATTCCACAATTCACGGTTCGTGTGGCCCCACAATTATCGGGCGCCGTCACATCATCACAATCTTTGCCAAGTCGTTCACAGAACTCGACGTCGCCTTCAGGCGCGCAAGTGCACGTATTATCAGCCTGGCAGGTGTCTGGAGCTGTGCAGGTTCCACACTCTTCGGTTCGTTCGTCCCCGCAAATATCCGTGCCGGTGACGGTCCCACAATTCTTGGCAAGTGCCGCGCAAAACTCCGCGGTCGTGGGCGAAGTGCAAGGCAGCTCGCCGTCCGTGGCCATGTCGGGCGTTAGGTTGGTATCCGGAAGGGACATGTCCTGAGCGCCGGTAGCGACCCAATAACCACCTACGCACGTGTAACCTGCGCGTGATTCACCCGCGGAACACGTGATTTCCGAGGGCGCTTCGTAATTGCAACCGGCCACGACCAACAATAATCCCAAAACAACACGACGCATCCGAACTCCGACTTCTTAGGCTGCTTCAGTTTATCCCGCCGAACGACTTCGAAGCAAATTCAAGTGCCTAATGGGCCGGAAGTAATGCGATGAGGATGCGAATAAACATTCATACTGCCCCCTCGCACAAATCCAGCCAACGTGATGCCGAACTCCTCGGCGAGTTCGACGGCGAGGCTTGAGGGGGCGCCGACCGCGGCGACAATCGGACAACGGGCAGTGATGGCCTTTTGAACCAATTCAAAACTGGCGCGCCCGCTGAGCACCAGAATGTCGCCCTGAAACGAGGCACGACCGTTTTGCACATGATGCCCCAGCAATTTATCCAATGCATTATGTCGCCCAACATCTTCGCGATGATTCAGGAGGTCGCCGGCAGCCGAAAACTCGCCGACGGCATGCAGCCCTCCGGTCTGTTCAAAAACGGCTTGAGATGCACGTAAGACCTCGGGCAAGCCCACCAACACGGCAGCTGAAACCGTCGCCTCAGAGGTCACGGCGGCCCAGCCCTGAAGCTCCAACGCCTCAAGGGAAGTCTTTCCGCACACGCCACAGCTTGACGTGGTGTAAACGTGCCTTTGCAACCGTTTGAGGTCCGGTTTGACGTGGTCGGCCAGCTCTACGCGAACCACGTTTTTATTCGCGCCGTCGCCGCACCAGACGATTTCCTTGATATCCTGCGGGTGTCTCAAAATGCCTTCCGAAAACAAGAACCCTGCCGCAAGCGAGAAGTCGTCTCCAGGTGTGCGCATCGTAATCGAAACACTTTGTTGTTTAGGGCCTCGAATCGACAGGTAACCCAGACGAATCTCCAGCGGTTCTTCGACAGCGACTACATCCTGCAACGACTCAAATGCCCCGTCCCACCTTGCGATTGCGACCTTCTTTGATGCGTCCATCACTGACCCTCAATCAGAGCTTTTGCACGCTGAACATCGTCTGGGGTGTTCACAGAAAACGAAGCCTGCCATGCAGGTGGCGCTTGGATTTTGCTGGCGTCGACCAGTTCAAGGGCGCGCCAAAGGCCAATATTTTCACGCGGAAGACGTTCAAGAACGTCGATTTGCCAACGCGAGACCATCGGCTGCCATCGTTCATCAAAAAAGGCCGAATTCTGGCCAGCCGGAAGCAATGAAATCCAGGCGGGGTCAAACCCGAAAAGGTCACACGAGGTCAGGAAAACCTCGTCAAAACCCAGCTCATCGGCGGCTCTGAGGCCGGCCAATAGACCACCCATCGGCCCCAATCCTGGCCAGATATCGACAATTTCGTTGAGTCCCAAATCCCGAAACTGAAAAGCATCCACGCTCACAACGACCTCGTCACAGACCGGGTCGAGTGCAGCTGCCATGCGTTTCACGAGCGGAATGCCGTCGAGTTCGATGCGTGATTTATCGAAACCCATCCGAGACGACTTGCCCCCCGCCAGAACGACGCCGAACAGGCTCATAGGCCTTTCACAATGACTTCGACTCGTAGTTCCGGTTTGATTCGAAGTTGTCCCAGAAATGCCTTGTAGGGCTTAATTTTGTAGTCAATTTGGTTGATCACAAAAGAGCCTCGGCCATCGACCAGAGCGACTTGAATGGCATGGCTGACGCCATGAAGCGTCAGCTCGCCAGACACGACGTCTCCCTCACGTGTCCCGGAAAAAACCGCACTGGGAAATTTCTTGGACTCAAGGACATCAGCGAGCATGTTCTGTTCGATCTTTTTGCGGTCTTTTTCGCCCGGTTGGGCTCGGTCTAATTGACCATTAGCCATATTTCCGATCACCCGAAGGTGGTCGAAGGGAACCGTAATTTCAATCGATGACCCGTCCAATTTCCCCGATAATTTCTGAGCTTCGATCGCAAGATCGTGCCCGATCGGTGAGAGCACGCCTTCGCGCTCGGGATAAATCATGATTTCGAGATTTGTATTATTAATTTCCATTACCAACTACTCCCGCCTGAACTTGAACCACCAAAACTTGAACCACCAGAACTAGAACTTGAGCTTGAGCTAGAACTCGAAAAACTCGAGCCGAAACTCGAACTCGAGCTCGATGACCCAAAGGAGCTTGAGCTTGAGGATGCTCGCCGCCGCCGCGCCGCCGCCTCAGCGGCCGCCGCCGCTGCCGCACGTCGTGCCGCTTTTTCTTGTTCAACCAGCCTTTCACAAGCCTTTTTCTGCCGAATGATTTCGCGATTGGCCCGTTGAGCCTCCTCGAAAACCGTCTCCCACAGAAGCGTCGTCTCAGCTTCTCGAGCAAGCTTCAAGTGCGAAAGGGCCTGATTGAGGTTTGGGCTCACGCCGTATCCAAAATTTGTTCGACCTACTTTTGAGTACTGGCTCGAAGCAAGCGAAAGCTCCATCGTGGCATCGCGAATCACCTGTCGTTCGGAAGCCCAGATTTCATGCGCCTGCGCCACCCATTCCTGCAGCCCTTCGAGCTCATCAAAAATCAGCTCCCCGGGCGCATCCGCGTCTTTCAGCAGCGCCGCGAATTGGACCACCTCGGACTCAATCTCTTTGACGAATCTCTCGACATGCGGACGGTCGCGCTGTTCTGCCTGAACCTCTTGAGCCAAGGTCGTGACTTTGGCTTTCACCTGCACAAACTCATCGGCAGACAGAGCCGCGCTTGAGCGGCCGCGGGAACACTCGGCGTCCAGTGCCTCGACGAGGGCCTTCAAATCCCCTGTTGCGGCATGGATCTCGTGCCAGTCAGGCAGGGGCACTTCCATCGATTCAACAACCACGATGGCGGCCGATTCGAGCTCAGTCAGACGTGTTCGACGTGCCGCGCCCACACCCGGTTTATCGGCATTCGAACGAAGGTCACGAAGCGTCGATTCAATATATGTTTTCCACTCAAACGCTTCGTTTCTCTGCGCGATAAGCGAGGTCTCGACTTCGTGTATCGCCCGAATCAGTGCGTCTCCGTCATCCAACATCGCCTGACAGGTCTCGATATCCGCGGTCGCGGCCAGATATTCTTCGCGCGCAAATTGACTCTCGATCTTGGAAATCCACTCGCCGATAGACTTCAACACGCCCACAAGCTCATCCAGATTATCGGACTCGACTCGATAGGCCGAAAGCGCATGGTCGGCCTCAAGCCGACTCAATGCCGCACGCGCATCTGGGATATCGCCTTCGAGACGTTTATTGCTCGCCTTCAACGTAGCCACTCGGCGCGGCACCGCATCACGGGCCTTCACGGTGGTCGAGACCCGTTCCGTGGCCACCTGAATCTGTCGCAAGAGCTCCTCTTGCAACGCGGCGGCCTCGACGTCTTCATATTTGGCAAGGGTATTGCGGATATTTCGAGCGACCAAGCTGCCGTGATCAAGGACCGCATCCGGGTCGAAACCTGGTTCACGAATCGCCCAGCCGGCCTCGCGCAAAACGCCGACCTTCGATCGGAGCGCCTGAGCCATTGGCGTAATTTCGTCGATAAGGACTTTTAGAACCTGATTTCCAACTTCGACGCGTGTGGCCAGAGCGCGAATCCTGGCCAGAAGTGCCTCTGCGTCCGCATTGGCGGCAATTGGGTCGTAGGTCGCATGGGTCAAAAACGTGTCCAGTTCCGGCTCGATGACGGCGAGCTCGGCCAGATAGACTTCCACCGGAAACCCACGCTCGACCCTCGTCGCCATGGCAGCCTCGAGCGCAGAGCGGGCTTCCTGAACAGTGGAAGACCACTGCATAGCCTGGTCCACAACAGCTTGGAGCTCCGCCAGATTTCTTGCGGCTTCTTCGTAGCGAAGGTCGAGTTCGTTAAGCACGCTGGCCGCCGTACCGGAATACGATTTTGTCAGGGGCAGGAAAACTCGAAGTTCTTTTTCTGGAATCCCAAGTTCAAAAGAAATCGGAGTCGTGGTCAGCAGCGAGACACAACGCTCAAAGTCTTTGACCCTGTAGATCGGGGCAGACTCAAAGGTCTTTTGCGCCCTCTTTCGAATAATGGTGGCCTGATCGTACATCAAGAAAACCAGATTCACTGCGTCAGCTGATTCGACGTCCAAGGCGGCGGTATGCCCCAGGTAGCGCTCATTGGATTGCGACAAATAGGACGCAAATCTTGACTCAAGATCGAGCAATCGCTCCCCGGCCTGCCCCAATTTTGTGGACCAAATATCCAGTTGAACCTGAGCCATTTTCTTGGCGGAATTTCGACGCCAGAAAAACGCCAGCAGCGCCACCATCAGGCCCAGCACAAGGCCGAGCAGCACGAATCCGGGCACGATTCTGGTCCGATAAAAATGTTGGGCTTTTTCGTCCTGAAAACTCCTCTTCAGGCCTCGCAGACACCGTTCTGCGGTGTCGCGATAGAGCAGACCATGGAACAAATCAGAGGCGCTTGGCTCCAGACTCCGGCACTCCGCAGAAGCCTTCTTGAGCGAAGATTTGGCAGCACTCGTCAAAACCGACGCCTGAACCTCTGCATCGAATTCCTTCAGGGCCGCCCTAAATTGCTCGGACTCGGTTTTGCCCGTCTTGATTCGCTCCAGGAATGTTTCGACCTGGTCGATGGAATGGTTGACCAAAACGCGTCTGGCCTGAACCTCGGGGACGTTTTTTTGACTGACGGCAAAGGCGGCTGCTTCGATGTCCTCTGTGGCTGATTGCAAGGCGACAAGCGCCATACCTTGCGCATCGGGATCGCTGACCTCTGCCCGCACTCTGGCCTCAAGCGCCGGAACCTTTTCACGCCAAACCTGTAGCGATGCCCGCACGGATTCCAAAACGGCAGCCTGCCGGCCCTCAAGCGTCGTAATTCGATTTTCTACGGTCTTTGCCAGCGCGCAAACCGCGCCAGTGTAGTCCTGGGAACGCGCGAAATTCTTAAAGCTTGAGGCATCGATGGTGGCCCTAATCTCTGCGCTCTCAAATCCCGTGGCGACCCATGTGGAGCCGGGATGAATCGCGACGGCCCGATTATCGACGCCCAGCACCATCAAAATATCGAGGTCAGGGCGAAGGCGTCCGGCCCACGCGGTATTTAGGGCATCGACATAGGGAACGGCGTCATTATCCGAACGATTATTGCTGCGGCTCGTGTTGTTCACGATCGCGGCATAGTAGTTGGCTTTGCTGGATGCGCTCAGCTCCGCCAAACATGTGTTGATGCCCGTCTGAGTCGACCATTCCACGTTTGACCCATAATGTGCCCCCGGGGCCAGCGTGGGGAAGGCATCCCAAGCCAAAACGACATTTGGCGCGAAGGACGCCAATAATACGATTCCCGCCAATACTCGTTTCATTCTGACCCTTTGAAATCTAGGTCGGCACAGTTCTTAGAGCAGTCGCACGCCATCGTAATCTTCCGCAGCAAACGGTAAATCCAATAAAGGCTTCCGTTCCCATACCTTGGCATAAGGCGAGACGTCGGCTGAAAAACGCGTCGGAAAGTAATTTTTCATGAAAATGGTGTCCCCGGCGCGGCGATCCAAATCGCGCGTGGCCCGAAGAGCGACCTTCAATACCGGATCGATGCACGAATCGATGATCGCATCCAGCGCGTCCAAGTCCCACTCCGTCTCGACGTACTCCGGCGGCGCCAAAGAACTCAACCCTGGTGGTTTGGGATCATTCGATTCAAGCCAAAGCGAGGTCTCGTCGGACAGGGCAAAGGGATCGACGGGCACGCCGTTCAGCCAGGTGTTGAAATGAACGTGCGGCACGCTCCAGGGAAACGCGACAACCGCATCCAACCCGGAGTAACCTGATAGCGCGATTTGATCGCCGCGCTCGACAAAATCGCCGGCGCGGACCAATGAGCGCGCCAGATGACCGGAGGTTGTGATGAGTCCATGCCCGTGATCGATGATGATCTTGAGCCCACCTCGATGAAACTCAGAGCTTACGCGCAGGACAAGCCCCGCTGCGGGCGTCACGACAGGCGTACCCACGGGAATCGCAAAGTCGGTGCCATTATGGCTGTCGTACGTGTTGGTCCCGCCCCTGAAATCCCGAACCTGCGTCTTTTTAACCGACCATCCCTGCGAAATCGGAGTCTGGGTTCGATTAAAATAGTTCGTCACTGGAATCAGACGATCGGCAGGCTTCCAGCCCGCCCACGTTTTAACGCTGAGTCTGGGACGAAAAATAAGCAGAGAAGTCGGCCCCCATTTACTCGGTGGCGTGTATTCATCGCCCTTGAGGGCAATCTTGACTTGCCCGAATCGAGTCAGTGGCTCTGTGAGACCAAAAGTCTCAGCGATGCTAGGACGTGATTTTGCCATGAATTCCTCCAACCCAATCCAACGAATGTTTACTGCCTTTGAATCCGTCTGGCATCACCGCGAAGAGCCACGATTCCGTTCCAGCCAACGCCGACCATTTCAAGTTCCCCTTCGACATACCCAAATATGAGGCGGAGATCCACTGAATCAAGATTCAGTTGCGATAACGCAAAACTCGAAACCGCCACTGAAGTCCAGTTCCTGGCAGACGCGCAGGTCTATATCCGATTTCGATCTCGGAGATATGCGAACGCCTTTAAAGAAGCCAATGGACCGGTCTTTTGGGACTCGTAACCTCCTTTAATCTTGAACCGACTCAATCGTCACATTTAAGACCGACCGGTAGGTCTGTTTCTATCCTTGAAATGCTGATTCCATGCGGCTAAACCGAGCGCGTGCAGGTGTTTTTATTTGGATTGCGGAAAAGTTCCGTTTTTGGTGAGTCATCATGCCCTCAAATTCAACGAATCGTGATGTCGCCATTATCGGATACTCCTGCAAATTCGCGGGTGCCGACGATATTGAGGAATTTTGGCAAAACCTTCGAGAGGGCCGTGCGAGCTTTGGCCCCGTGCCACTCGACCGCTGGAATAACGAGACCTTTTTTGCCGAACATCCCAGGGAGCCCGATAAAACCTACGTGACGCGCGGCGGGTTCATGAACGGCGTCGACCTTTTTGCGGCGATGCATTTTGGTATCGCACCGCGCCGTGTCGAAGCCATGGACCCACAACACCGTTTGGTCCTTGATGCTGTGCGCGTGGCCATGCAGGACGCTGGACTGGAAAAGGGCGGATTTGACGCCTCAAAAGTCGGGACATTTCTGGGCGTGTCGACCTCCGAATATCGGAACCTCTCGTCTGCTCGGACCAACGCGATGTTGATGGCCGACGGCGCCTTTGGCGGCACCGACCACACGACCGCTCACGCGATTGGGCATGGTGTTGAAAACGTGACCCCTGTCACGGCATTTTCGATCCCTGGCTTGTTGATGAATATGGCTGCGGCAAACGTGGCGCATCAATGGAAGCTTGGTGGCCCTGCATTTACGGTGGATGCGGCGTGTGCCTCGTCGTTGGTCGCGGTCAGCGATGCCATGCAATATATCCGCTCGGGCGTTTGCGATATGGCGATCGCCGGGGGTGTTTATTTGAACCTCACCCCAGAAAATATCGTCGGTTTTTCGCGTATCGGGGCCGTGTCTAGAAAGGGCGCATGTCGTCCTTTTGATTCGGAAGGCGACGGATTCC
>JBFFMO010000082.1:0-9930 GCA_041554035.1 Allomicrovenator sp.
CGACCGCACAGAGTGAAAACCAATATTTCTTAGTCACATCGACTTCCGGATACGCTCAACAACGTCGCTATAAGACGTGTTCTCGACAACTCGGGCCGTAAGGTCGGTGTATTTTTCGACCAAGTCCATACGCCCATCACGCCTATAATGTTCGATGATGTCGTGAAGCTTTACAAATGTTCGCTCGGAGTTGACGAAATAAGCCGCAGCTTCCGCTGTCGCCTGCAAACCAGCACGCGTCACCGAAGGAGCTGTGCACTTGAACAGGAATTCCTGCCCTTCGCTGTTCAAGATACCAACGCGGGCTTCCGCCTGAGCGTCGGTTCCATTTCGCTCACCTGCTTCCATCAATCCTTTGATCAAGAATTGGGAAAAAGAGATCGACTTCAGGGACGGATATTCATCGGCGAGTCGAGCCTTGATGCCGTTAAAGAACGCATCGATCATGCCGACGCCTTCGCCCTCAACCATCAATTCGGCCCCGTCGGCCAACCCAATCTTCGAAGTGATCCGACACGTGTCTTCATCCAGGCTCTCCGAGATGTGATACGACCGTACTTTCACTTCCAGGAAGTTCTCCTGAAGAATTTCCCTCATAAGCCCAATCATGCGCTCTTGCTTCGATTCCATTTTCTGTGACTCCTCAATGTCAACCAGGCTACGAAAAGCTGACGTTCGCGTTCAATTGCTGTACCCTGACTCAAATAAGCTCAAAGAACAGAGTGTTGAATGAACGACAGCTTCTACGATGCACCTCCTCCGCATGAATCGCAAGGCATGGCTTCCGACGGTGCCGTGATTCGAGAGATGTCCACGTACATGACCGATCGCGATGCCGAGAAAGTCTGCCAGCTTTTTGCTGACGGCCTGAGTTCGGGTGTTGGATATTCTCGCATCTTCGACTTCATGGATCGGCAGCGCATCGACAGCAAGATGACGCAACGACTTCGCATCGCCGTTCTTGAATACGGTGACAAACTCGGGGAAGCCTTCGCGCGTTTCGGGGTGCTCGACGCTCCGATGCGAAAACTTGTCCTGGTGGCCGAAGAACAGGGAGCTCTTCCTGAAACCTTCGCCGGACAGGCCAAGCTCTACGCCGCGCGATATAAGCGAAAGAAGCAGGTGATCATCGGAGTCGTGGAACCCGCGATCATGGTGTGTCTGGGCATGTTTGGATTCCGAGGAGTCTTTGGGAACCTCATCCAACTCTTCCAACAAGAAATGGGGCCCCTGCTCGCAAAGATTTTCATCAAGGCTGGCATTCAGTCGGCGATTTTCTTCCTATTTTTTGGCGGCTTCGCCTACATGTGGATGAATCTACCGGTCGATTCGGCGTTTCGCGAGGCCACGGGACGAATTTGGTATCGGCTTCCAGTCGTCTCGAAACCCATGCGCCTTCAGGCCGTTGCCAATTTTGCACGCTACCTCCGGCAATCGCTACGAAGCGGCATGGACGTCTTTCGATCCGTCGAACTTGCGGCCGAAGCCTCGAACTCTCCGTGGTTCATGGGCACGATCAACAAGGCTCGCGATGTTCTTGAAGCGGGATACCCGCTTGAACAGGCGCTGCGACAGCTCAAAGGGCTGCCCGATGAGTTCACAGACTATGTGGGCATCGGCGAAGAGACCGGACGAATCGAAGAAAACCTGGTCTTCTTGGCCGACCGATACGATGCGCAAGCCGCGGAAGCCTTCGAGTTACTCCTGCGTGCTTTCATTTACATGACCCGAATGCTTTTCATTGTCTTTGTCATGGTCGGCGCGATCTTCAGCGTCGTTCTGGTCGCAGACGTCGACTGGTAAAAACCCAAAACCTCGAACGAATCTATTATGAACACGCAAATCCAGTGGCTGATGTCTCTGGTGATCGTTGTGTGCGGTTGTGCGACGTCTTCGCCCGAAAAACCTTCGGACAAGCCCGCCACGCCCTACGATCATCATTCTTTCGAACATGTCCGCGCCAGAAACCTTACTCCCACGGCGTCGATCCAAGAAAACGTCGTCCTGCGTGATGCGACCGTCATGACAGCCACGGGCGAAGTCATCGAAAACGGCGACGTCTGGATTCGCGACGGAAAAATCATCGCGATCGGGGCCGATCTTGAGGCCACCGATGCCCAAGAGGTCGACGCTCGCGGCAAATGGGTCACTCCGGGCCTCATCGACACGCATTCCCATCTTGGCCTCTATCCCGTGCCCTACGTGGAAGCACATAGCGATGGCAACGAGGCCACAGCCCCCACCCGCGCGGATGTCGACGCGATTCATAGCGTTTGGCCCCAAGACCCAGGTTTTTTCACCGCGCTTCAGGGCGGAATCACCTCCCTGCAAATTCTGCCCGGTTCGGCAAACCTCGTCGGCGGCAGCGCCGTGACCCTGCAGATGCACCCGGCTATTTCGTCCCGGGCGATGCTTTTTGAAGAAGCCCCACGCGGTCTAAAAATGGCGTGCGGTGAAAACCCAAAAAACGTGTACGGCGAAAAAGGCGGGCCTTCGACACGCATGGGGTCGATGGCTGGATTTCGAGAAGCATTTGAAGAAGCTCGCGCGGCCATTCAGGCCGAGGAAAAATTCGAATTGCAGATGGGAACCTGGCAGGCCAACGAAGGCAAAGACGTCGATAAACCCTCAGAGCCCGCCCGAGACCGTGGCGTCGAGACCCTGATGGCAGCCATCCGGGGCGAAGTGCTGGTGCACGTGCATTGTTATCGAGCCGACGAAATGATTCAGATCTTAGAATTGGCTGACGAGTACGGATTTTCGATTCGTTCGTTCCACCATGCCGTCGAGGCCTACAAGATTCGAGATATTTTGGCGAAATGGGATGTTGGCGTGTCGACCTGGGCCGACTGGTGGGGATTTAAAATCGAGGCGTTTGACGCCATCCCCGAAAACGCCGGATTGCTGACTGAAGCCGGCGCCCGCGCCATCATTCATTCAGACGACCCGGTCGGCATTCAGCGGCTCAATCAGGAAGCAGCCAAAGCGCTCGCGGCCGCTCGGAAATCCAATATTGCAGTCTCTGACGATCAGGCACTTCGATGGATCACGGCCAACCCCGCCTGGGCTCTTGGTGTCGATTCCATCACAGGCACGCTGCAGGAAGGAAAACGCGCAGATGTCGTTCTTTGGTCAGCCCATCCCTTCAGCGTCTACGCCACACCTGAACTGGTATTTGTCGAAGGCGTTCGTGAATTCGAACTCGGAAAAACCAAGCCTTGGAGTGATTTCAGCCAGTATATTTTGCCGGAGGAAACACGATGAAAAATACCATTCTATTTCTTTGTCTGACGCTCTGGGCCACGCCGATTTCAGCCCAGGTCATGCTGAAAAACGGCACGATTCACACGGTCAGCGGTGAAGTGATTCCGCGGGGCAGCGTCCTCATCGGCAAGGACGGCAACATCGAGGCCGTGGACACTGTCGTGATCCCGCCAGCGGGTTACGAAATCATCGACTGCGAAGGCAAAATCATCACGCCCGGCCTCATCGAAACAGGCACATCGCTTGGAGCCGTTGAAATCTGGGCTGTGGCCGGTACCAAAGACGCCAAATTCGACAGCGACCTGATAAGGGCCGCGTTCCGCGTCTCTGACGGCATCAACCCGAATTCAACCGTGATCCCCGTGGTGCGAACCGGAGGCGTGACCTCCGCCGTCACCAACCCCTACGGCGGCCTGATTGCCGGTCAGTCGGCCTGGATCGATTTGATTGGAACGAGCGCGTTCCTGACTCAAATCAACCCCTCAGTGGCCCTTGTAGCCTCGTTTGGCGAAGACGCCGCGCAGGCCGCCGGCGGCACACGTGGTGCCATTGCGTTGACGTTCAGGGAGCTCTTTGATGACGTGCGTTTTTTCCAAAAAAACCAGCGTTCTTTCGACGAAAACCGGTCCAGAACTTTGTCGGCCAGCCGACTCGATTTAATCGCGCTTCAAGACGCAATGACAAAAAAAACCCCCGTTGTGTTCAACGTCGACCGCGCAAGCGACATCACGGCCGTGCTTGCCCTGTCAAAAGAGTTCGGAATTCGTCCCATTATTTCGGGTGGAGCCGAGGCTTGGATGCTGGCCGAGACCTTGGCCAAAGACAAAATCACCGTGATCGTTCAGCCCCTGCAGAACCTGCCCTTTTCGTTCGAATCCCTGGGCTCCAGAGCCGACAACGCAGCTCTTTTGGAAGCCGCTGGTGTACCGGTCATCATTTCGACCTTCGACACCCATCGCGGCGGCGCCCTGCGCCAATATGCGGGTAACGCGGTCCGTGCGGGCATGACCCATGATGGGGCGCTTAAAGCGATAACGTTGGAGGCCGCCCAGGCTTTTGGAATGCAAAAGACTCATGGCAGTCTCGAAAAAGGAAAGGCGGCCAATATTGTGGTCTGGTCGGGTGACCCTTTCGAGGCACTGACCCAAGTCGAACACGTCTTTATCCAGGGCCAAAAAGCCTCTCTCGAATCGCGGCAGACACGGCTTTTCGAAAAATACCGAACGTTGCAGCGACGAGGCGAACCCGCAGAAAAGATTGCGGAAAAACCCGGCGAAACAAAAAAGGATTAATTTATGTCATCTCGATCCATTGGTCTTTCCGACGCACTTCACCAATACGTGATGCAGACGGGAACCCGTGAAGATAAAATCCTTCAGGAGCTTCGACTGGAAACCGAAGAACACCCCTATGCCCGCATGCAGATTTCGCCCGAACAGGGCCAATTTATGCGTTTGTTAACCAAAATGCTGGGAACGAAACGGTATCTGGAAGTCGGCACCTTTACAGGCTACAGCAGCCTTTGTGTCGCCCTCGAAACCCCCGCAGATGCAGAGATTATCTGTTGCGATATCAACAAAGACTTCACGGACATCGCCCGTAAATACTGGGATAAAGCCGGTGTGGCCGACAAGGTTTCTTTGCATCTTCAGCCAGCTCTCAAAACTCTGGATGAATTGATTGCGAAAAAAGGCCCGCTCTTTGATTTGGCGTTTATCGACGCCGATAAAACTTCGCACGTCGAATATTACGAGCGCTGTCTGAAGCTGGTTCGGCCCGGTGGAATTGTCGCCGTCGACAACTCGCTTTGGAGCGGTAGCGTCGTCGACCCGCAGGACGATGACAGCCGGGCCATCGACGCATTGAACCGCCACATTCACGCCGACGAACGAGTGTTTCCGAGCCTCGTGCCGATTGGTGATGGACTCATGTTGGCGATGAAGCGCTAAGCGGGCCACACGTCTTATTGGCATTGGGATTTCAGTTTGGCTACGCTGCACTTGAAGCCAGTTTTAAACGGGGGAGCCTTGAGCATAATCTTAGTCAGAAACACCGTCATTGCAGGTATCTCATGCCTAATCTTAGCGTTGACGGTCGGCTGTTCCGATGATCGAAACCAGACCAATCCCACCGTTGGGATGGCTGACGCTGGGGCCGAATCCGACGACGGCAATATTCCGATTAATAATTGGGAAACAAATAATGAACCCAGTAATAATCAGGGTGATTGCCATGTTCGGAGCCTGAAATCGTTCAAGAATCGATGCGCTCTTGAACATGAGTTTGAAACGAGCCAAGAAACGGGAGAACTTGGGTCAGTTCCACAGGATCTGGGCCTGCAAGTCGCTTGGACCTACGAAAATCAATGCCCGGGGTTTTATGCTGTTCCCGTCACTGACATGGTGTTCCAAGGCAATACGTTAAGTGCTCAGGGCGATGGGTACCTTGTCACAGTGGATCGAACGAATGGACAGGAACTGGGGTGTGTGTACTTGGGTGGTGGATTTCGATACAGCATTCTCACAGTAGTTTCTGGCCTCTCGCAGGTCTTTGCATTTGCCGTTGAATCCTATTTTCTCGTACCGATTGAAGATGCCATTCAATGGAGGTTTCTCGAACCACTGAACCCGGACATGTCCGTGACAGGAGCACGCCCTGGTTGCGGTGGCCATACTGCTGTCCGTCTGACCCCTGATGGACAGTTCATCGCAGCAACGGACCAACCCCACGGTATCACCAGCGTGGACCCATTGACCGGACAAACGAACTGGGTGGTTGACGATGCTGAATTGTATTCGTATTCGACTCTGGGAGAGGGTGTATGGTTATCACCCCTTGACATGGGGTTCGACAAGGCGACACGAGAAGTGATTATTCAGATCGAACCAGGCGTGGTGGTCGGGGTGGATTCATGTGGGCAGATCACGCGTCGCCCGACAGCAATAGCTGCCACTGTCGTTGCGTTTGGCACTGAACATTTAGAGGTGACCCGTGGGCGTTTAAAAGTGGTCGCAGGTAGCGGTGAGGTCCTCTCCGACGAAACCTGCGGGCAAATTGTCTCGTTGGCACAGGACGTCGTCACGTGCATAAAATTTCGCGACAAGGCAATAATCCTATCGATCCACCAAATCGGCCAGTTAAAAAAAGTGGTTACACTTCCGCCAACGATCGCCTCCGACATGAGTCCGATGATTGCGACTCGGGATGGTGTTCTTGTGATTCCAAATGCAACTGGCCTACATTTTTACGATTGGAGAACGGATCGCTCTATCGGTACTCACCAGTTTGAATCGCCCTCTTCTACTCGTCTGCACGACATCGACACCAATGGACAGATCATAATCTCGAGCTTGGACAAAATTATCGCGATCGACTCGATGCTGACCGGCCTGGCCCCAGGACCGTTCCCTCGTGGCTTCGACACGGCGCCTCCGGGAACCTTAGTGCCTTGGTAGGCAATTCATTCCACTTTCAGTCGGTTATTCCAGTCGCCGGATTCCGCGACTTTCCACTCGCTTCGATATTCTAAGAAGAACCCCGCCAGGCCTCGCAAATAGCGGAGCGCCAAAAGGTCTTCCTCGATCAGGTTCTTTTGTTCGAGGGGATCATTTTTTTCGTCGTAGAGCTCCTGCGTTCCATCGTAATTCACGATCAAGCGCCAACCCTCCGAACGTAGCTAATAAGCGCGACCGTACTCCGTGGACACCACGCGTGGCGTCCAGTTTTCGCGCGAGGTCAGCGGCATCACGTCGCGCCCCTGGATCTTTTCTGAGGGTTTTACGCCCACAAGGCCAAGGACGGTGGGTGCGACGTCGACATGCGAGGTTACGGTCTGAACGTTGACCGGTCCCGTGGTCGACCAACCCGGCGCAAAGACCAGCAAAGGCACATTCGCCAATTCCGCATAATGGCCATACGCATGCCCAAGACGCCCATGTTCGTTCATGCCCTCGCCGTGATCCGATGTGAGCACGATCGCTGTTTTATCCTTGATGCCTAAACCGTCGAGCCCTTGAAGTAATTGCCCAAAACACTGGTCCATATGCTCAACTTCTCCGTCATAAAGCGCGCGAAGTTGATCCCAGGAGCCCTCCCGCATCGTCTTGCGGCCCGCCATCACATCCACCAATAAATAGCCGTCTGCAAACTTGCCGACCGGCGGACCAAAATCCCCGTCGAAGTATTTTTCGGTGATTCCTTCATGAAAACGATAGGGTGCATGAGGCTCAAAGGGCAGAGCCGAAACAAAAAACCGCTCTTTATTTTCGACCTTCTTTTTCGCGAATTTAAGCACTTCGTCCACAAGGGCGGTGCAATCGATTCCGGCGCCTTCACTCACGGGCTGGTGGAACTCGTCCCACGCCCCGGCGGCTCTTAGTCGGTTCATTCCAAACGAATTATTTCCAACATAGGCCGTAGAAATCCCCGCAGCTTTCATTTGATTGGAAATTAAAAGCGTGCCGGAATTTAGTTTCCCTTTATCGCCGGCAACCCCATGAACACGAGGAATCATCCCGGTTTGAATGCTGGTATGGGACGGCGGCGACGACGGCGATGCGGCCTGATTACGCAAAAATACAGCCCCGCTTTTTGCGTGTGCATCCCAATTTGGCGTCTGAACACGTTGATTGCCGTAGAGCGCCAGCGAATCGGCACGCAAAGCATCAACGACCATCAAAATCACATTATCGTACACAGGTGGCGCCGGGGCGGCCGTCACAGCTTCTAGGCCGATAAACGCATCCTTCCAGGTCCCTTCGGACACGAGCACCAACGTTAAGAGGCGATTCGAAAACTCTTTGAGGTCGATCGTTTCGACCTTCGCGGTCTCGTCAATCGTGCCATCAACCAGAGTCATTTCCACGCCGTCCTGACCGCGCACCAAAACCTGATACCTCGCACCTTTGGGGCCCGCGGCCTCAAAGCGCAGGAACGACGCCGCTGGAATTTCCGTCACGAACTCAAGCTTTGAAAACCCGCTCAGATCCGTGGCCATGCCGTCTGCGGGCACCGGCCACTCACCGCTTCCCACTTGTCCCGGGATCAGCTCAAGCGCATGAAAAACACCGTAGGTCTTTTTGCCATGAACACGGCTCGACGCCTTCATCGTCAGGCGAAACTCATTATCGCCAGACCTAAGCAATCCTTCGGGCACCTCAAAAACAAGCTCTTGCCAGGATTGGGGGGCCTGAGTCACACCCACGCGCTCGCCGTTGATATTGAGTTGGACGCGCTGCCCCTTCGTGGCTCCGTGCACAAAGATCCGCGCAGTCGCGGGCCCTTCCCCGCCATACCAGGGCACAGAAAGCGCCACGCTGGACCGCGAAACAAGCCTGCCTTTTTTGCCTTCGAAATCGACCTTATCGCCCAGAGGTCGGCTGTATTCGTTTGAGTATTTTAGGATGTCATCGTCGCCAAAAGACAAGACGAGGCCTTCCTGAAACCGGTAAAAAAGCGAGCGATTCGCCAAAAAATCGATTCTGGGGCTCTCGGCGAGCTCGATCACAGGCTCGGGTTCGGGCTCGGGTTCAGGCGCGACCGGATTGGGATCTTCGGCTTGGGCAGTCTTTGGAGCCGCATCAGACGTGGTCTGCACATGGTCCACAACCGGTTGCCCCTGACAGGCAGTCAATAAAACGAAAAGTAAGGAAATGAATCTGGTCACAAGGCCCACGCTATTAAGTCGGCCGCACTCTAGCTCAGCCCCCATACGATCGCCATTTACTGGCACCTGCGCGTTTGCCTGCACAAGATTTGCCCCGTCTGCTGCCAGAATTTTGGGGCGCGCTCTTGCCTTGCGACCCGGGGCCGCCCCTGATACTTTCCGCGCGTTTTCGACAAGACGACGACGGAGTCGCAATGTTCACGAAAGTACTAGTTGCCAACCGCGGTGAGATTGCAGTTCGAATCATGCGAACGCTGCGCGAAATGGGAATCAAATCGGTTGCGATCTATTCGGAACCCGACCGCGAATCTCTTCACGTACGTTACGCAGACGAAGCCTATTGTGTTGGCCCCGCGGCCAGCGCTGAAAGCTACCTGCGAATGGACAAGATCATCGCCATCGCCAAAGAGTCTGGCGCCCAGGCGATCCATCCTGGTTTTGGTTTCCTTTCGGAACGCGCCCCGTTTTCGCAAGCCTGCGAAGACGCCGGGATCGTGTTCATTGGGCCCAAACCTTACGCGATCGAAGCCATGGGCAACAAAACCCATGCGCGTGATTTGATGCTCAAGGCTGGGGTTCCTCTGGTGCCCGGCTCCAAGGCTGCGATCGAATCGGCCGACGAGGCGCTGACTGTCGCCAAGGAAATGCGTTTTCCGGTCCTCATCAAGGCTGCTGCCGGCGGTGGTGGAAAGGGCATGCGCCGTGTCGACCGTCCCGAAGACTTCATCGCAGCCTTTGAAGGCGCGCGACGCGAGGCCTTGAGCGCATTTGGGAACGGCGACGTTTACGTCGAAAAATACGTTCTCGACCCGAAACACGTCGAATTCCAGGTGCTCGCCGATTCCCACGGCAATTGTGTTCATATCTTTGAACGCGATTGTTCAGTGCAACGTCGCCACCAGAAAATCACCGAGGAATCGCCCTGCTCGACTCTGCTTCCCGAGACGCGCAAGCGCATGGGCGAAGTGGCCATCGCAGCAGCACAGGCCGTGAATTATGTC
>JBFFMO010000083.1:0-9893 GCA_041554035.1 Allomicrovenator sp.
ACATCACGACGAACTTCGTCCGAGACGTTGCCCAGGTGAGCCATTCTCCAGACAATTTCGGGGGCACGTGCTTCGTCGAGCTTCTGCAGCACTTTCGCAGCGCGATCCGACGAGAGCGCATCAAGAACAATCGCGATCGTCTGTGCATGTTCGGCTTCGAGCAATCGGGCCAGAGTTCCCGCGTCCACCGTTTTGACCGCATCGAATGGATCGTCGAGTGTCTCTGCCTGAGGGAAGAGCGCATTCGCGCGGTCTTCACCAAGCGCGCGTTCCATCATCAGTTGGAACATGCTGCCGACACCCTTCTGCGGAATATGGCCGCCTGCAAAACGCTGGCGAAACTCTTCCAAAACACTGATAACTTCGGCCCGTGAGACGTCTTCAAGGCGTCGCGCGACGTCGCCAAGATAACGAATTTCGTCCTCGGAAAGCCGGGTGAAAAGCTCCCGTGCAATCTCGTCGCCCACTGCGAGCACAAATACGGCGGCCTTTCGGGCGCCTGCACTCAGCTCTTGGCTTTCGGAGTGTGGTATCGGTTTGACGTTGGCCATCTGAATCTCGTTTAAAACTGAAGGTGTTTAGGCTTGCGCGTCGGAGCGAATCCACTGGCGCAAAATCAATGCGGTCTTGTCGAGGTCGCCCTTGGACATTTCGACAATGTCGGTGCGCAGCTGCGGATAGGAGCGGCCTTCGACGCGGTCCACAATTCGCTCGGCATCGGCGTCGATATCGCCCACGCGTCGTCCCACGACTTCGACATCGAGTTCGCGACTGCTGGTCGGTCCATCTTGCGGCATCGGACGAACGTCTTTGATCGATTTCGAAAGAGGGCGAATCACAAAGAAGAACAACAACATCGCCAAGAGTGCGAAGGTCGCGTAACGGGCGGCAGGCACAATCACGTCCGGCTCCATCCACGGGGCAGGTGGCGCCTCTTCAGCATCGACGGCCATGAAGGGTTCGACGTTAATCTCGACCGTATCATTTCGGACCGCACTGAAACCCACGGCGCCTTTGATGAGGCTTTCGATCTTCGCCACATCCATCAGCTTTCCGTCAGCCCCCTTGAGAGCGGCCTCATCGAGCAGTACAGCGACCGTGACGCGGGAAACGGTTGAACCGTCTTGCGTCGTCTGTCGAACACTTTTCGAGACTTCGTAATTGGTGACTTCTTCGACGTTGGAAGTGGCTTTCGAGTTGGCTGCTGCAGCACCTGCGGCTTTATTGGGAAGATTGCTTCCGATTCCGGGCACTCCACCAGCGGCCGCCGAACCATCATTTGACGTTTGTTCACTTCGTTGTTCACTGCGAATGGCAGTCTTTTCCGGATCGAAGGTCTCATTGGTCTCGACCACGCGAGTGGTGTCGAGCTCGACGTTTACCTTGGCGAGCACGCCGGCTGCGCCGACAAGGGGTGTGAGCAATTGCATGATGCGTTCTTCGAGATCCATCTCCATCTTCTTGGCGTTTTCGAGTGCGTCACCCGCGCTTTGCGAGGTGCCTCCCTCGGAGGGTCGAGCCAGCAGACGGCCTTCCTGGTCAACGATCGTGACCGAATCAGGAGACATGCCTTCAACGGCCGAAGCCACAACATGTTGGATGGATTGAATCTGGGCAGGAGTTGGCTTACTCGCGGCATTCTCAAGCTTCAAAACCACCGAGGCTGTCGGTTGTTTCTGGTCGTCTTTGAACAGCGAGTCTTCGGGCAACACAAGATGAACGCGGGCGTCTTTGATGGCACGAATCGAGCGAATCGTTCGCACGAGCTCGTTTTCCATGGCGCGCTTGTAGTTGACCTTCTGAGTGAAGGCGGTCATTCCAAAATCGGCCTCATCAAAAAGTTCGTAACCGGCAGAGGTGGTGTCCGTGATGCCGGTTCCGGCAATCTGAAGACGAGCCTCATAAACGTGTTCGCGAGGCACCGAAATCGTGTTGGCGTCCACGAGCTGATAAGGAATCTGGCGATTCGTGAGTTCCTCTGCGATCTTGGAGGCTGTGGCTTCGTCGAGGTCTCCGTAAAGAACTCGCCAATCGGGTTGCGCCGCCGAAAATACAATCCAGCCAAATCCCAACATCGATACCAGCAAAACGCCAGCGAAGCTGGATTTCTGCATCGTGTTGAGTTGCGCCCAGAAGGCAGCGGCTTGCTCACGGATTTTGGAAAAGCGGTCCATTCATTACACCTGCATCTGGCTGACTTCGCGGTATGCCTGGACCAATTTCTGACCAATTTTTGTCGTCAAACGCGCCGTAATATCGGCCTTGTCCAACGCAATCATGGTCTCGTGAAGGTTGGAGCCCTGCCCCCGAACCATGGCGTCAACACTGGTGTCGGCGGCTTTCATGGTTTCGTTGGCTTTCGAGAGTCCACCCTCGAGTACTTTTGTGAATGCATCACCGTCGATCCGACTTGGAGCCGTTGTTGGCGCGGCGACCTGGGGGGCGACGATAGGTAATGCTGATCCGATGCCTGAAATTGCCATGATTTTATCCGATATTCAGCGCGCGAAGCGCCATTTTTTTCAAGGTCTCGAATGACGTCACGTTGGCTTCGTAGCTGCGCGAAGCAGTCACCATCTCGGCCATCTCTTCCACAATATTGACGTTGGGATATTCAACAAAACCGTCTTGGTTCGCGTCGGGGTGACCCGGCTCGTAAACCATCTTTGTTGGTGATGTGGTGTCCGCTTGAACGCTTGTCACGTCGACACGCGACACGGCACGGTCCATCTCGCCGCCGAATCGAGATTCGGTCGCGGTGAAGACTGCCTGCTGTCGCAGATAGACGCCGCCGCCGGCGGTTCGTGTGGTATCGGCGTTGGCCAGATTCGATGCCGTGACGTTCAACCGTGTGCGTTGAGCCGTCAGGGCCGATGCGGCGATATCAAAACCGTTGATGAAGCTCATTATCCTGCTCCTTCGTTTGCTGCGTACTTAAGTAGTGCGAGTTTCTTTGAAATCGCTTTGATATTGGCCTGGTAGGCGACTGCGTTCTGGCCGATTCGAGCCATCTGCGTGTCAAGGTCCACCGAGTTTCCATCAAGCGATGCCGGGCGGTCTTCGGACTTGTTGGTCTCGATATCCCCGCCTCGCCCATGCATGGCGAGATGGCGGCCGTCGGTGCGTTTGACGTTCACTGAGGTGATTCCATCGGCCTTACCGAGCGCGGCTTCGAACGCGACGTCGCTGGGAGTGAAATTCGGCGTATCCAGATTGGCGACGTTGGACGCCAAAACCGTCTGGCGTTTCAGACCGACGTCCAGGCCTCTTTGAATCAGGCTTAATGTGTTGTCACCAAGGAATGACATCGCGTTCTCCGGGTTGCTACGTACTTAGGTATAGCAACGCGTGTGCCGACTTTTCAGAAATCCACAACCCCTTGGTTTTGCTGGTTTTTTTTTATTTTCTAAAGAAAAAACGCCATCGTGACGATGACGTTTATGACGAGGTTCTGGAAATCTCTTCCGAGGGATCGGAAAGATCTTCCCTACTCAGCGTCTTCCTCAGAGTCGTCATCGTAGACGCCCGAGAGGTCAATTCCCATTTCACGATATTGCTTGAGCTTGTTTCGAATCGTCCGGGTCGAGATACCCAGCACTTCGGCAGCTTTGGAGCGGTTGCCATTAAAATGGCGAATGGTTTCTACGATGATATTTCGACGGATCTCGGTCAGCGGCTGCTTTCCGATCTCAAACTTCATCTGGCCGCTCTCGTCGGCATCGTCGACTTTTTCGGCAAGGTGGCGCACCCCGAGCAGAACTTCAGGGGTGTTTTCAAAAACAATATGCTCCGCATCGATCACGCCACCACGTGGACAGATGATGATGGCTCGTTGAACGATATTCACGAGCTCACGAACGTTGCCAGGAAACGCATAACCCATCAGTCGCTTTTGGGCGGCGCTCGTGATCCCGCTCACCGGCTGGTCAAACGCCACCGACAATTCTTTTACGTAGTGTTTCACCAACGCGATAATTTCTGCGGGACGATCGCGAAGGGGAGGAATCGTGATCGGAAAGACGCTCAGGCGGTAATAGAGATCGCGACGGAATTTCCCTTCATCGACGTATTTCATCAAATCGCGGTTGGTCGTCGCGATGATCCGGATATCGATGTCGATCGTCCGAGTGCCGCCCACGCGTTGAACCTGGCGCTCCTGAATAACTCGCAGCAGCTTCACTTGGAGCTCAAGCGGCATCTCTGAGACTTCGTCCAACAGAAGTGTGCCTCCATGGGCGCGCTCAAAAACACCCTGATGCGTCGAGATCGCACCACTGAACGCTCCGCGTTCATGACCAAAAAGTTCTGATTCAAGGAGCGAGGCCGCAACTGCCGCACAATTGATGGCGACAAATTGGCTCTTGTCTCGTTTGGAACGACGGTGGATGTAGCGCGCAAACACTTCCTTTCCGACACCGGATTCACCCGAAAGCAAAACGGTGGCCGGCGTCGATGCGACACTGTCCATCAGGGCGATCATTCGAGTTGTGACGGGGTCGACGGCCACCAGTGCCGCGTCTTCTCGATGAACGAAAGCCTCGGAGACGTCGTTTAAGAACGTGTCCACTGAGCTTGAATCTACGGAACTGCTATCAAGATCATCCAATGCCATCTTTGTCTCATACGATGCTCCGAACATTAATGCCGAAGGAGCTTGGCATCTTGAATGCTATCAGACATCAATGGACAACCGAATATTTTTCAGTGCATCTCAGCAATGAATCGCAGGGTCGCGAAAGCGCGATAGTCTTGACCGGCCGCTTTGTAGGTCTCGGCAAGGGGCTCAAGCACGCGCAGATCGTTGTCAAAACCGCGTGCGAGCAGCTGTTGGAGTTGGAGGATGGCCGCATCGTACTCGTCGTTCGCCCGAAACCAGTCCGCCAACTTCAGCTTGGTATCAAAGTCGATCTCTTCGCTATCCCAGCGGTTGAATCGTCGCCAAACCGATCTTGCCGCTTCGGCCTCATCGTCGGCTTTTCGCACTTCGATGGCTCTTTCAAAGGTGGCGACACCCAGGAGATCGATATTTTTCTTCAACTCGGGCGCCAGATGCTCGATTTCGTCTACTTGCGCGAGGACGGTCAGCGCAGCCACATCATCACCGGCATAGATCAGGGCCGCAGCCTGCAAGATCATCACCGACAACCGGTCTTCGACGCTGCCGTCGGGTTCCACGACCCATTTCCCTAACGTTTCTGGGGATGGCATCTCGGCCAATGTGAAAAGTCGGAGCACGTCCGCGACATACTCCTGGGGGCGGCTGAGCTCGTTGTAGACTCCGGGTTTTGCCACCCATTCCCGACTTCCGAGACACAGATTTTCGAGCTGCGTTCGCAAGTCCGCCTGCGTGTCTTTTGAGAAGAGCCCTTTGCAGACCTCTTCGCCAAGAACCGCCGCGACGGGAAACGAGCTTGGTCGTTTCACGACTGCGGCCCAAAGGTCCGGCGTGATTTCGACCGCAGCGGCTCGGACATGACGAAACTCGAGCGTCAGCTCATTTTTGCCGGTCCATCGAACAGAGCGCACGTGGCCCGACTCCTTGAGAGCACTCTCCACCTCGGATCGCTCTTTTTCTTTCAATGTTCGCGACAACTTCAATAATTGGCGCGAAGCGGCAGGATTTTCCGAAATAATTTCCGCTCGGACCTTATCCGGAAAAGGAATCCGCACAAACGAATCGAACGCAATCAGGCGTGAGGCTATGACCTCGGCGTGTACGTTTGCGCAGGCAAACACACTCACCAAAATAGTCGCCGCTATGAATGACTTACGCCGACGCATAAACGTCTACCATCTTTCGCTTTTTGCGAAGTCCGTTCAATTCGTTGGTGATCTTGAGATGCGAGGCCTGGGCACGCTCCAAAATCTCTTGTTCAAGCCGAACGACAAGATTGATTTTGTCGCGTAGGGCCTCGTTTTCCGCGAGGGTCACGCCGCGTTCCCGAATCGCCGAAATACACTCATTTCGTTGCTGGCGCGCGCTTTCGACCACGGAGTCTTCCTCAAGCCCCTCCAGCATTTGCTGTTGAGATTCGATGGCGAGGTTCAGATAGGTTTCTAGGTCTTTCATGGCTCATCCTGCTTGGGCGATGGTGGCGCCGGAACTGCGCAGCGAGATCGCTGCTGTGTGCCATGCGTCACGTAGCTCACTAATCATCTGCACAACGGGTGCCAACCGAGCGAAATCTCGGGTCATCGAAACCTGAAGCATCTCCTGATTGAACCACGAGTAGAGATTGCTCAGCTGAATACCGAACTCGCCGCCCTGTTTGGAATCCAGTGAAGCGTCGAGTTCAGACACGATGGCGATGGCCTTCCCGATCCGGGCGCCAGCTTCCGCACGCTCACCGGCCTCGAAGGCGATTTGAGCGGCGGTCAGGTGGCGAAGCATGCCGTCGTAAAGGGCGACCACAATTTGCATCGGATCGGCGGTAGATACAGATGTCTTTCGATATGCGTTGACTGCTTTCATCGACTACCCCTTATTGATTCGTGCTTGTGCCAAGCAGCGCTGCGTAACTGTTCGATTGGTCATTCAAATCGACAAGTAATTGCTCGAGCATCGAAAACTGACGACGAATTCGAGTTTCATATTTGTCGACGGAAATTGTTTTCCGTTCCACCTGACCGTCGATGCGATCGATGCTCGTGTTGTACGAGTCCGTCAGGTTGTCCAAAATCCCAGCGCTGCCCGTGTAGCGATCGACCTGGGTTTGAAGGCGCGCGGCAACCCCGCTGGGGTCTGCGAAGACGTTGGCGACGGCATCGGTGTCTTTGTTCAACGCCGCCGTAAAAACATCCTCGTCGAATTCCATCTTGCCGGTGGACGAAAGCCCAAGTCCAAGCGACGACAAGGTTCCAAATTCGCCGCCGACATTGGCCTGCGAGGCGGCGGTGCGAAAATCGTCTGTGGCGCGGCGTTTACTGCCGGCGTCACTTTGTTTTTTGATCTGATCCACGGCGCCGTTGTAGGCGTCGACGAAGACTTTGACTTTTTCCATGATCGCTTCGTTATCGACGCTGACCTGGATGGCTGCGGGTTCTGTGGTGACCGCGCCAAGCTCAAAGGACAGGCCCTCAACGGCGTCATCGATGACGTTCGTAGTGCGCTCGATTTGGAGACCATCCACCGAGAATTTGGCGTTCTTGGCCGATTGTGTGGTGGCCATCACCAAGTCTTGTCCGGCACCCACACCGCTGGGTGTGAATCCGAACGTCAATGCGTCTGCGGGAAGACCTCCGATTTCATGGCCGGACTTTTGAGCGGTCACCGACAGATAGACGCCGTTTCCAGAGTCCACAATCGAGGCATCCACCTTGGCACCCGAGGCGCGAATCAAGTCGCGCACCTGGGTCAGTGTGGAACCTTCTGGAATTTCGATGCTCACGGCATCTTCACCAAAGACACCAAAATCCATCGTCCCAGCCGACATCACATCCGATGCAGATCCAAAAGCGCCGCTGCGCATTTTCGCTGGGCCCGCCAGCTGCGAAACCTCGACATCATAATTGCTCGCGGAAGAACCAGCGTTGGCAATCACTTTGATGGCACTTTCGTTGGTCGAGGTCGTTTTATGGGCGACGAAATCTTTGGCCGTGGCCAAGTCTTTGGTGGCCGTTTCCAAGCTTTTCAGTTTGGTCGAAAGCGTTCCAATCGTCCGAATATCGGTCTGGATGGTGGCTTTTTTATTGTTCAGTTTATTGATCGGGATTTTTTCGAGCGACACAAGCTGGGAGATCATGGAGTTTGTATCCATCCCGCTTACCAAACCGCCAAATTGAACCGGCATAAAGACCTCGTGTACGCGGCATGAATTCCGCGCTCACAACCTTCATCGGCACATGAAAGAAACTATTTAGCTTTTGATCTCAAGATCGTGTGGATCGGGCAAAAAAAGAGGCGCCATTTAGGCGCCTCTTTAGTGCGAATTTTCGGCTACTTGAGTAATGCGAGCAGTAATTGAGGCAGCGAATTGGCCTGGGCCAACATGGACGCTCCGGCCTGAAGCAGGATCTGGTTCTTGGTCATTTCTGCCATCTCACTGGCGACGTCCACATCCCTGATGCGGCTGTTGGCGGCCTCAAGGTTCTCGCGATAAACCGCCAGGTTTTCGATCTTTGACTCCAATCTGTTCTGGGAAGCCCCCATCGACGCTCGAGTTCCAGAGACCACCGAGATCGCGTTGTCCAGAATGTCCATCGCGCTCGCCGCTCCAGCAGTGGTCGACAGATTCGCGGCGGCCAGAGAATTGGTGCCGGTTGCGTCCTTCAAATCAGCCGTGGCAAATGACTGCCCGACAGCGACATTGAGGGTGTTTGTGGATTCAATGCCGACCTGAAACGATGCGTTCAAAGTCCCATCAAGAAGCGAACGCCCATTAAATTTGGTGTCGCTTGCAATGTCACCAATCTCGGCCGAAAGAGCCTGAAACTCCGTATTGATATGGGCTCTTTGTTCGTCGTTAATGCCATCACTATTTGCCTGAACCGAGAGCTCACGCATGCGACCCAGGATATCGTGCACCTGGCCCAACGAGCCTTCAGCAGTTTGCACCATCGAAATCGCATCGCTCGCATTGCGGGAGGCCTGTCCCAGGCTCCGAATACTCGACTTCATCGACTCCGAAACCGCAAGACCGGCTGCATCGTCGGCGGCGCTGTTGATACGATATCCACTCGATAGGCGGGCGATATTTCCCTGCAGAGCTTTATTCGTCTTGTTGAGGTATCGTTGGGTCAACAGACTCGTGGGGTTCGTATTCATTCCAAGCATTTTTGCTCCTGACTTCGCGGATGTTCTTTATAAAAAAGAACCAAAAAAGGCGCCCAAAACGGGCGCCTTGGGGTAGCGAAACTGGAATGATTAGCCGAGCAATGACAATGCGGTCTGTGGCAACGAGTTGGCCTGAGCCAGCATCGAAGAACCTGCCTGCATCAAGATCTGGTTCTTGGTCATCGAAGCCATTTCGCTGGCGACATCGACGTCGCGGATGCGGCTGTTGGCGCCTTCCAGGTTTTCTTTGGAAACCGAAAGATTCTCGATTTTCGACTCGAGGCGATTCTGTGAAGCACCCAGACCAGCACGGGTTTCCGAAACCACGCTGATGGCGTTGTCGAGAACGCCCATCGCGGTTGCCGCGTTTGCGGTGCTGGTCAGGCTGACGTTGCCCAGGTTGTTGACGACGCCACCATCGGTCAAATCAGCCACGCCAAACGACTGGCTCACTGCAATGTTCAGAGTGTCGGTGGACTCGATTCCGACCTGAAAGTCGGCGTCCAAAGTGCCATCAAGCAACGACGTGCCGTTGAACTTGGATTGTGCCGCGATATCACCGATTTCGGCCGAAAGGGCCTGAAATTCCGTGTCGACATGAGCACGTTGCTCGTCGTTGATACCGTCGCTGTTCGCCTGAACCGAGAGCTCACGCATACGGCCAAGGATGTCGTGAACCTGACCAAGTGAGCCTTCTGCAGTCTGCACCATCGAGATCGCGTCGTTGGCGTTCCGCGAGGCCTGACCAAGGCTTCGAATGTCTGATTTCATCTCTTCCGAGACGGCCAGGCCGGCAGCATCATCGGCTGCGCTGTTGATTCGGAAGCCACTCGAGAGTTTCGCGATATTGCCCTGCAACGACTTGTTCGTGCTGTTGAGGTGACGTTGGGCCATCAAGCTTGTGGTGTTTGTGTTTACGCCGATCATGGGGGACTCCTGGGGTGTATCTGACTGAATTTCTATGTGTTTGCTGTCTGAACACCAAAGTCATCGGATCCATCTGAGGATCCTTTAGAAAATAGATCGAAATTAATATTCTGCGGTGAGCGGTGAGCGGTGAGCGGTGAGCGGTGAGCGGTGAGCGGTGAGCGGTGAGCGGTGAGCGGTGAGCGGTGAGCGG
>JBFFMO010000084.1:0-9874 GCA_041554035.1 Allomicrovenator sp.
CATTCACCGCAAAACCAAGCAGGGCTGCGAGGATCACCACAAATCCAATGTGGATCAGCGGACCGTACTTTTTTAGAAATGGTTCCATGAACACCTTCGGTAGACTCCGTTTATGACTTTATGCACCACTCGTGCCAAGTATTGCGCATTATGTATTTCAAGGGGTTAGCGGCCTTCGTCGCCACCGTTTTTGGTGTTTTGTGACATTTTGTCAAAAGGACGGAGATCCATCGGATCGCGTGCGCCAAATTGTCGGGGGAACTTCGATATCGCTTTATGACCATTCGCATGATCATAAATTGCATCAAACGCTTATCCGCCGCATAATCACTCAGACACATTTTCGTCATTCGAGTTAGGCGTGGCAGATAATCAAGGAAAGCAACTCCTCTTAATGGGGCCAGACCCCGACATGCTGGAGTTGCTGACTGAAATCCTCGGGGAGAGTGGGCTTGCCGTTTCGACGGTCTCGAGTGTGGATGAGCTTTACCTTGCACTCGCCGGCGAAGGAACGTTCGTGGTGCTCTGCGACGAGTTGGCTCAGAAACTCGACAGCCTCGCCATCTGGAAAGGTGTTCAGCAGCAAGATGAGCTCGAGTCACCCGGGTTTTTGGTCCTTACCGATAATGTTTCAGGCGAAAGGGTCTCCGAATATCTGGACTCGGGTATGCACGAGGTCATGTTCAAACCTTTCGACGTCGCGGAACTCGAAGCCCGAATTCGGAAGGTGTTCAGAGTTCTTGAGCTTGAAGCGATGCCCGAACTGGTGGCAGTCGAAGAGCCGGAGCCAGTGAAGCCGCCGGAGGGTTTTGGCGGAGATCTCGATTACCTTGGTCTGCCTGACCTTCTGATGAACCTTCATCAAAATACGCGGACTGGGGAACTCACGATCACGGTTCACGACGGTGACTACGTGTTTGCGTTCAAACGCGGCGAGATTTCACGTGTCGACGGTCCACGAGGTCTGAAACACCGGAAGGCTCTGTTTCGCGCGATCCGAGAGACCTCGGGGCGCTTCAACTTTCAGCCGTGTGACCAGGTCAGGACCTCCAGAGAGACGTATGAAAATATGGCGAATTTGGTGCTGATGGCGGTGCAGGAAGCCGATGAGTATCCGCTTTATCGTGACCGTCTGCCTGGGGATCCAGTTCCCGTGACACTGACGTCGAAGGTTGAGTCGGTGCGGCTGACCGAAAATTCTGCCATTCAGCCTCTGGTCGAAGGACTGATCAAATCGACGACGATCGACATTCTGGTGCACGCGTGTCCAAAAACGGATCTCGCGGCTGTCCGCGAATTGCGCGAACTGATGGAAGCCGATGTGATCGTGGCTGTCGAAGGCGCGGCCGCGGAAGCGGCATCTTAAGCGTCTAGGGCCGCGTCACACACGCGACCATCATGAAATGATAAGTCTGGGGATGCAGGTCAGCCATATGGGCGAATGCCAAGTTCCATCCGCGCTCTTTGAGCTCGCCTAGATCTTTTGCGCCCGCTTGAGGGGAGGGCGCCAAATACAGAATGGTGCGGACTCCCATCGCCTCCAGAATCGTGAGCACACGTGCTCCGACGGGCTCACGCATGGGATTGATGACGGCGTAGTCAAACTCACGTCCAAGCGTGGCCAGATCTCGCACGCCACGTTCAAACGATGAGGCCACAAAAGTGGCATCGGGAACGTTCTGCCGAGCGAACTCGATTGCGCTTTCGGACCCGTCGATTCCCATGGCCGTATGGCCGGCGGAAATGGCCAAACCGGTGACCCCACCAATGCCGCATCCGAGTTCCACAAGTCGGCCAGCCGGCAGCGAGTCCAAAAACTCTTGAACCCAAGCATAGAGAGCGCCCGAAGTGGTTTCCGACCCGTGCGTCCAAACGTCTAAACTTGCGTGAAAGGTCTGGGAGTGGACACGTAGCGTGGTGTGGTCCTCCGGCGTCGAGTGCCCGATGGCGTGCCATCGCGCGCCCGGTATAAGTTCCGAAATACCGCTGCGAAGCGACTCGGCCGCCTCAGAGTCAGCGGCTGAAGCGATTCGGGGAGACCCTGCCGCCGGTGCGATGAAATGAACTTCGTCGTCATGGACGCAGCATGCCTGCACCGCAGCCACGAGGCGTCCGGCATTGGTGGTTAGGGCAAGACACTCGGCCATGGGTTGCAGGCCATCAGGGGAGTTTAAGCCTGCGACACCGTCACGCACCGTGAGTCGCCCACGCATACGGTATCCGCTCAAGCGGGTGTCTTGCTGCACGCCGATCGCCAAAACGTCTTCGGTTTTAACGTCCCAGCCAGCGAATTTCCCCAGGATTTCTGTGAGTGCCTGCTGTTTGAACTTCTGTTCCCACTCAGCAGATACGTGCCGATGATGACATCCACGGCAGCTCGGAAAGCGCGGGCAATCCACTTCGACACGTTCGTCGGAAGCTTCGAGGATCTGCAGCAGCGACGCATCAATTTTCGGGCTCTTGGGATGTCTCTTGGGATGCAAGCGCACCTCAACCAACTCGCCGGCGAGCGCGCCCGGTACGACGACCCAGCCAGCGTCGATGCGGACAAGGCCTTCTCCTCGCCATCCCAATTTGTCGATTCGCAGCTGTGTGAGCGACTCATGGTCGGTTGGATTTGGATTCATGAACTTGCCTTGGGTGGCGGTTGAGCACGCGGGAGCTTGCGGCGGCTGTAGTCCGTTGATAACGTGACGGTAGAAACATGCAAAATACAGGAAACATACGTCAGATGGCGGGAACCTTCCCTAAACCGGGGGACTTGTTTGAAGGGCGATACCGCATTCGTTCCATGATCGGCTCTGGCGGTTTTGCGCGTGTTTACAGCGCAATGCAAGAAGATCTCGGACGTGTCGTCGCACTCAAGATTCTAACACCGCCCAAAGACGGGGATTACGAAACCAAAGTTGTTGACCGATTCAATCAGGAAGCTCGCCTGGTTTCCAGATTACAGGACCCACACACGATCACGATGTTCGACTTTGGCCGCAGCTCCGATGGCCTGCTTTATATGGTGTTCGAGTATGTGAACGGGGTCAGCCTTTCGCATCTGATATCCACCGAAGCGCCGCTTGCTCCAGTGCGCGTGGTGAAAATCTTGCTGCAGACCCTGTCGAGCCTCGAAGAAGCGCACGCGATGGGGGTTTTGCATCGTGATATCAAGCCCGGAAATATCATGGTTTTCGAGCATGTGGGGCGCTCCGATCAGGCCAAATTATTGGATTTTGGAATCGCAAAGCTCACCGGTCAGGATCAATTGCCTCAAGATTTGACGGCTGACGGCGCGCTGATCGGGACTCCGCGATACATGTCTCCCGAGCAGATTCGAGGCGAGAAACTCACGGCCCAAAGCGACATCTACAGTCTGGGGCTGGTCGCGTATGAAATGTTGATGGGGAAAAAGGCCATCGAATCCAATTCGAGCGTCACGATCATCGGCAAGCAGCTTGACCCTCAATCGTTCTCACTTCCGGTGTTGGCCACCGTTCCTGTGGGTTTGCGAACCATCGTTAATCGGATGCTGGCCAAGGAGCGGGAGGGCCGTTACTTGAACGCCGCCGAGGTCATGACAGCGTTGTCGAATTGGAATCAGTCCGGCATTCACGACCTGTTTGCGGAGGTCGGGGACGAGACCAACCTGTTGCCGATTCATGTCGAGGAACTCGTCGATATCTCCGACGAGATCATGCCCCTTGATGGCACGCGAGATGGTCTTCGTACCTCCATTCCCAGCAGAAACACGCCTCCCCAAGCGGTCCTAACACCGATTCCGCCAGTCCACGTTCGAGGCCCATCGGTCGCGTTCACACCGCCCCCACCCGTCGTCTCACCGCTGGTGCAGCCAGCGCGGTCTTCGGTGGTGCCTGTGGTCGCTGGCATCGGTGTACTCTGCCTGATCATCGGGGGATTGGCGGTGGTCTCTTATTTGCGCGATGCGCCCGTGGAAGCTGGGGTTGTCGCTCCTGTACCGAGTGTCGTCGAAGAAGTTGCGGTGAAGGCTCCAACAATCGCTGCACCGGTGAACCGTCGATTGGTGATTCGAACGACTCCTTCGGGATTGGACATCACGGTGAATGGCCGACCCGCGACGAGTCCGGCGACGTTTTCGGAAGAAGAAGTCGGGTTCCCGGTTCGAATACGCGTGAAGGCGGGCGACTCGTTGTCTCCGGAGATGATCGTCAACGATTTTGCGGCCGATATTGTCTACGACGCGACGGACTATTTGGCGTTCATCGAAAAGGTGAAGGCCGAGGCCGTCGTCGCGCCAGTTGAAGAACCTCCGCCGGTGCCTGCGCCTAAGAAAGTGGCAGCAAAGACCACCGACAAGAAAGCCCCGGTGAAGCCAAAAGTGACCGAAAAGAAGGCAGTGGACGCGACTTCGAACGTCGAATCTGAGAACGTGCCCAAAGAGTATGTCCCGAAAGGGAACTTCCCATCCATGGATTGATTCGCATGCGCTTTGTACTGACCATCGTTTTTGCTCTGCTCTTGGCTCCAGCCGAGTCATTCGCGCAAGCCCCATCACAAGAAACGGTCGATCAGGCTGAAGCGCACTTCCAAAAGGGCGCCGAGTGGTACACGACCGGCGAGTATTCGAAGGCTATTGTTGAGTTCCTGAAGGGCTACAACGTCGTTCCTAATGCGATGTTTCTTTATAATATCTCGCTCTCATACGCGAAGTTAGGTAATTCCGACGATGCGCTGATGTACGCGGAACGTGCGCAGAACGAGGTCGGTATGCCCGACGATGTGGCGTCCCGAAACAGCGGTCGCATCAGCGCACTGCGCGTGCGTCTCAGCGGCCTGGATGTGGCAAAAAATGTCTCCGACTTGAGCAACGTGGTCGACGTGGCACCGACTCAGCCTGCCGAAAGTGGATTCGGTTGGATGGGCATGACCGGCGTCGCGGTGGGCGTTGCGGGTCTGGGTCTGATCGGAGGCTCTGCGCTGATCGGGATGGGAGTTTCGGACGATATCACCGCCCTGGAGGACGAGGCCAACGGTGGTGACCAAGCACGTTTTGACGATTTGAAAGCCAGCATTGAGTCCGACCAGTCTCTTGGGAAGGTCCTTTTGTTCTCTGGTGCAGGATTGGCAGCGCTGGGCGTGACGCTGGTCGTCGTCGATTTGATGAACGATGAAGAACCGACCCAAACGAGTCTGCGACTCGTGCCGACGAATGGCGGGGCAGGTGCGGTCTTTAACTTCGTGTACTGATGGGACTTTCATCGCGAGAGTCAAAACGGTAGAGTATTTGAAACGGTATGGTGCAGGTATAAAATGAAATATCGACTGATTGTGATCGCGGCTTGTGTCGCACTGGCTGCTTGTAGTGATGACAAGTCGAACGGCCCTTCCGTGGTCGTGTTGCCTGATACTGGCAACACCACGAATAATGCCCAAAACGATATGGGCACAGCTGACGTCGAATTCGATGTCACCCCAACGGAAGATTTTGGAACCGACACGAACGTGACGAATCCCGGATTCCTGAATGGCGTTTGGGTCGTCAAGATTGACGACGTCGCTCGAACCACGCTCACCATTCGTCACATCGAAGGTGAGGAGATGGCGACTGGAACATTTGTTTCGCAGGAGCCTGCTTCTGCCGGGAACTTGAATGCTGTTCTATGGCAGGACGACAAGTTGACCGCTTCCTGGAATATTCGCGTGGATAACACGTCGGAGACCTTCGGTGTTTCGGACGGAACAGCGGCCGATGCGAACACGATCAATGCCCGCTACACTGACTCATCCACGGGTCTATTCACGAACTGTGTGGTTGAGCGGCAGCCCTGATCGAAGGGTGCTCCTGAGTTACACATTCGGTGGGTTTTGAGTCGACGATCGGGCAGCGTACTTGCGTGTTGTCCACGCGGATCACGACCGTTTCGAACCCCTCAGGCAGTCCGCTGAAGAATCCAGCGGTGTCCGCATTATGGTCACAGGTGATGAGCAATTCCTCACCGCGTTGGCCTGCTGCATGCCCCACACAATCCGGTCTAGAAATCAGTGCCATCGCCTCGGCATCGTTCAGCTTCGTGTCGAAATGGGCTTCCAACGCGTAGAGTCCGGTGAACCCCAGCGCCAGCACCGCTAACGCCCATGACAGATAATCCCGTGAATTTTTCAAAGTCCCATCCGTGTTCTCAGGGTCCGCTCGTAGACCCGAATGATCTGGTCGTCCACACCATGTCTGGAAAAGCGACTCTGAGCACGTCCCAAAGCATGGGCGGACATTTCGGCCAATAATTTCGGGTGGTCCAGAAGGTCAATCAGACCGCCAGCGATCGATTCAACATTGGCCTCCGTCACTAAACCGGTTCTACCTGTGGCGATAACCTGCACCGAAGCCGGTTTGAGCACGCTGACGCAAGGCAGTCCGAAGCCCGCGGCAGACATGAGGTTCATCGACGTGTCACGGGCGCTCTCGAAATCCAAGAATAATGAAGCACCCGAAAAAAGTGACTCGTGAGACTCGACGAATTCCGCATCTGGAATCGGTATCGCCCGTGAGTTCAGGACTCGCCATTTCGCTTGTGGGACCCTTCGTCGAACCAGTCGGTGAATGTCCCGAAGTGATTTCAAATCCGCTTTTGAGGCCTCTGAGGCGTCGACGGCCACGATGGTTTCGGTGGCGCTGACGACTTCGCTCGGCAACACCACACCATCTCCGCCTAGAATTAAATCCAGTTTCTCGCCGGGGACCACCGATTGGAGCGCGTCGAGGTCTGCTTCGGATTGCACGAGGTACTTATCCACCCTTGCGCCAAGCCAGCTGTAGGCCTGAATGGGATCCAGAGCGGACGGGAGTTCGAACCGGCGTGACAGGAATTCGGGAAGGGCCGGAATCGTGTGGTGATGACGAATCGTGACGCAAGTGGCGCTGATCGGCAGTCGCTCACTTGCAAGCGCTGCCGTCCACGCCCAGGAATCAAAGCCGTGAAGCAGAGTTGGTGGGTTTTCAACGAGATGCGCCCAACAAATCAACCAGGCCGCGAGGTTATGGTGCAGGCCCGCAATCACGGGCAGAGAGCACAACACAAAACCCTCGCTTTGGAGCGCGTCGAAGGAGTCGTCGCGGCCGGCGCAGATTTGAACTTCGAACCCCTCGTCGCGAAGGGTTCGAAGTCGGTCAAGATGGAGCGTCCTCACCTCATGCATATTCTTGCAGAGGTAGGTCAGCACGTGGGAGGACATGGGCTTATATCAATCGTAGAGAGCGTTAAGACGGTCACCGAACTTTTCCATGACCTTGCGACGCTTCACTTTGAGCGTCGCCGTGAGCATCTCGTTTTCGGCGGTCCAATCTTCGGTGTCGACCACAAACTTAATCGGTTTTTCATATCCCTTGAAGCTCTTGCCTACACGCTCGACCTCCGAATGGAGCAGAGCCTGGAAGTCTTCAGATTCGTAGGCGGTCTTGGCGTCCTTACCATTGGCTTCACACCACTTGCCATACGTGTCCATGTCGATCACCACAACAGCGACGTTCTTAGGCCGGTTGGTGCCTTCGATCATCGCCTGAACAATGTACGGCGAGAGCTTGAGCTCCTCTTCGAGAGGCGCAGGCACGACGTACTTGCCGTTCTCAAGTTTGTACTGCTCTTTGACGCGACCAATAATGTAGAGGAAGCCATCGTCGTCCATGCGACCGAGGTCGCCCGTATGGAACGTGCCGTCGGGTTCGAGGACGTCTGCCGTCTGCTCCGGCAGGTTATGATAGCCCTGCATGATATTGGGCCCGCGCACGCAGACCTCTCCCACGTTGGGGTCCGGATAGCCCTCCACGGGGGTCAGAATCACTTCGACATCTGGAATGACCTTGCCGACCGAACCAATGCGATGAGCGCCCGGGCGGTTGCAGGTCACGATCGGCGAGGTTTCGGTCAGGCCGTAGCCCTCGTAGACGGTGATATGGAGGTTATCGATGAAGCGCGCGACATCAGGCGAAAGCGCGGCACCACCACTGAAGGCGTACTTAAGTCGACCGCCAAATCGCATGCGAACTTTTGAAAACACCAGCTTGTCGAAAAACTTGTCCTTCAAACTGGTGACCAACGAGGGCTGTCCGCCGTTTTCGGTCTCTTTTCGCAATTTGTCGGAGTTTTCAAGTCCCGCAAAAAACAGCGATTTTTTGATGCCGCCGTCTTCTTCCATCTTGCGGTGCACGCCGTCGTAAATTCGATTGAAAATACGGGGAACGCTGAAAAGCAACGTGGGGCGAACCTCAGAAAGGTTCTGGATGATCGTCGAGACGTTCTCAGCAAGACCAAGGGATGCGCCCATTGAAAAGAGGGCATGCAACTCGACGGTCTGACCAAAGGAATGAGCCCAGGGCAGGAACGAGAGGCTCACATCCGAGGTGCCAATTTCGAGCAATGTATGCATCGCGTTGACGTTGGAGCAGATGTTGCCGTGGCTTAGCAGAACGCCCTTCGGATTCCCGGTGGTGCCTGAGGTGTAGATGAACCCGCAAAGGTCATTCACGTCGGGATGGTAGATAGGCGAAGGGTTGTGTTTGCCGTGTTCGACCAACGCAAAATAGGCGTCGTTCGAGTCGCGGGGGCCGTCAAAATAGATGACGCGCTCAAGAACACCCACGGTGCCCACAAAGGGAAGCGTCTTTTCGTAGATCTCTTGGTTGGCGACCAGCAAGACTTTGGCGCCTGAATCGTTGACGATATACTCCCATTCTTTGCTGCTTTGCGCCTCGTACATCGGGCAGAATTTCGCGCCGATTCCGTAGGTCGCGTAGGCCGAGACAGCCCATTCTACGCGGTTATTGGCGATGATCGCGACGGTGTCGCCTTTCTCGAGCCCGATCGATGCCAATCCGCCACGAAATGCTTCGGTCTCTTCACCGAATTTTTCGTAGGTCATCCATTTGTAGACGCCGTCTTTTTTGGTACCGAAAAGTGGGCTCGGTCCAAATGCGGCAATAGAGATCTCGTACATTTCAACGAGGTTTTTAAAATCTTTGGCCATAATCTTCGACCTCCAAAAGAGTGCTGAGCAGGATGTGATTGCAGGCAAGCTAGCCCGCAAAACACACGTGCGCAAGGCGTTTAGAAGGTCTGGTACCTTGAGTTGCCACTTGTGCTATGATTCTGGATCTTGGAATGGCCAGTGGATCGTGTTTTCTACGCGGATCTTAGGGATCCCCGGCCGCGAGCGTCGGCACGTATCCTGCTTTACCTTTCTGAGAATTCGAATGGTTTGTTTTGATGAGGTTTAAAATGCGTCGAGAATTATTGGCTTTGATTTTGGTGGGTGGGTCGTTGAGCGCCTGTGGTGATGCAGCAGTGCCCACCGAAGAAATAGCGGTGACCGATGACGGCGTCGTGAAACAGGAAGACACCCGCGCGGACGCGTGGAATTGGCGTAATAACCCCACTGCCTTTCGCACTGAACTGACTTATCGTTTTGACGAGCTCCCGCTTGAGGGAACATCGGCAAAACCCGGCTGGGCTGAGACCTACTGGCCCTACGTCGAAGACGGCATCAATGCTCGCTGGCAAGGGCCGAGCACCTACTCGCCGGCCGAGAAATACGATCAAGCTTTTAAGGGATGGACACCGGACGAAGGCTTCATGGATTTGAAGCCCTTCGACATTTCCACCTGCGAATTTGACCAAGCTTATTACGACCAAATCGGACCCACAGCCTCTTGGACCCACAAGAACAAGGGAACGGGGCGACTCACCAACGGCATCGATGACGATAATGACGGCATCGAGGACAAGGATGAGTGCGGAAGCGAAACCGACAAACACGATCAGGAAGGCCTCGAGTCGTGGTGGGGAATCTGCCATGCATGGGCACCTGCCGCGATCCTTGAAGATGAACCTCTTATAGCTGTGGAACGCAACGG
>JBFFMO010000085.1:0-9774 GCA_041554035.1 Allomicrovenator sp.
CGTGGATATCCCACGCGGTGCGGCCAATTTCAGAATTTTCGCAAATCAGGCGCGCAGCTTCGGAAGTGAAGCTTTCATGCAGGACACCGCCGATGGACGCGGTGCCGTCAACTACGTCCAGCGTCGCCCGTTGGGAGTTGTGGGGGTGATTTGCCCATGGAATTTACCGTTGCTGCTGCTGACCTGGAAAGTTGCTCCTGCCTTGGCTGCGGGGAATACGGTCGTTGTTAAACCCTCGGAAGAGACTCCCGGTACGGCCACCTTGTTGGCTGAAGTCATGGCGGAGGTCGGCATTCCCAAGGGCGTTTACAACTTGGTGCATGGATTTGGCCCAGGGTCTGCGGGCGAAGCCATTACCCAGCACCCGGATGTCAGCGCGATCACGTTCACGGGTGAGAGCGCCACAGGACAGGCCATTCATCGGACGTGTTCGGATCATTTGAAGAAATTATCGTTCGAATTGGGTGGCAAGAATCCGGCGATCATCTTTGCGGATGCTGATTTTGAGAAGGCCGTTAAGGGCACGACCCGCTCTGTTTTTGCCAACTGCGGCCAGGTCTGTTTGTGCTCGGAGCGCGTCTACGTGCATCGCTCGATTTTTGACCGTTTTGTCGACGCGCTCGCCAAGGAAGCGAAGGCGATGAAACACGGGGACCCTTTTTCTGATCAGACCACGATTGGGCCCCTGATTTCTGCACAACATCGGGAAAAGGTGCTCTCGTACTACGCACTCGCACGCTCGGAAGGCGCCGACGTCATTAGCGGTGGAGGTCTCCCGGTCGTTCCAGGCTACGAAAATGGCTTCTGGATCGAGCCCACCATTTGGACCGGTTTGCCTGAGTCAGCTCGCTGCATTCGCGAAGAAGTCTTTGGGCCGGTTTGCCATATTCAACCCTTTGATACCGAGGAAGAGGCCATCGCCATGGCGAACGACTCGCCATACGGGCTGGCCGCAGCCGTGTGGACGACAGACGTCTCCCGGGCGCATCGCGTGGCGCAGCAGATCGACGCCGGAATTGTGTGGGTGAACTCGTGGTTCCTGCGTGACCTGCGCACACCGTTTGGCGGCGTGAAACTCAGCGGTCTTGGTCGCGAGGGCGGCATGTGGTCATTGAATTTCTACACAGAAATCAAAAATATCTGCATCAAGCTCTAGAACCCGCTGACCTCTTCGACCCCGTTCGCCGTCGTGGTCGAAATCACCACATTTCGACGTGCACCGTGGTCGGGATTTATCGTCCATATCTTGGCGGGGGTTCGATGGTCGAATGCGATCAAACCCGCGCTGCTCTTGCCGATCAGGGTGGTTGAAATGCCTAGGCGTCCGAGGCTTCGTGAGGTCTTCCGGTCGAAATCATAGGTCATGAGTTCACCCTCGGAATTCAGCCCCCATCCTCGCCGGCCCTCAACCACAAATCCTGCGCTTGTCTCGATTTTGGTGACCTTGCCGTCGGGCGTGAGGACCTGGGATTTTGTCACCAGGACGTCTGCCCCAACGAGCGAAGTCCTGCCCGAGAAATCGACAAATTCATCAGCAGTCGTTCGTTGTGCCGTGGAGATTTCGTGAATCCAGGTCTCGGCGACTTCGGGTTTCGATTCGTTGGTCGCGATATGTTGTTCACCCACCCATTCAAACTCCGGGTTCTTTTCAAAGACCAGGTCCGAAAGTCGTCGGCCCGATGGTAAAGAAATGACGGTGTATTTGGTTTTGGTTGAGTCGTATCCCAACAATTCGCCAGCCTGATCGCGATTTTCGAGGTCCAGTATTCGCAACAACACGTTTTCGCCGCGGGGCGAAAGGCTTACGAATTCAAACCCGTACTCACCTTGCGCCGCCGCAATGGATACTTCTTCAAGCTCCGTATCGACGGGCCCCTTCCACCTGAATTGCGCCACCTTCAACGGTTTCGGCGAAACCAGAGTCACGGTCACGTCGTTTGCCCCGACATAGATGGTGCTAGGGAGTTCACCGACCTTCACATCCGCGTTTATCTGAGCCCCCAGAATCCGTGCCGGAGGCGTCGAACCTTCGTTTGCGTACCAAAAATAGGCGAACTGACCCGAGGGACCGATCACGTGCAGGTCGGGATGTTTCTTGATGTCGGTCCAGGGCGCGGCGTTGGCCAACGATGTCGGATTCAGTGTTTTTGCTCCGGTGGTCGCAAAATCATGTGGCCGGGCCGAGAGCACTAAATCGTGTTGAGCGCCTGTGTTGGCATCAACGACCACCAAACGAGAGTCGGTGTAGACGAATTTCGTGCCCACCAAGAGGCAGCCCGATGACCTGGAGTTGTCGCAACTTGTGAGCTCGCGATTCTGTTTTCCAACCGAAACGTAGACCGTGTCCGTGTTCGCAACGACGTAGGACGAAACGGCATGATAATCGCTGGCGCCCGCGCAGGCGCTTAACGCCGTCAACGTCAGAATGCCCAGAAATTTAGTCACTTGGCCGCTCCACTGATGGGGCCAAACACGGTCGTTGGCAGGCCCTTCAGCCGTGTGGAGATATGCATTTCAGTGATCTCCGAATCGATGAGGTACAAGACGGTTCCTGGGAGCAGTGGGTTGGGCGAATAGACGACCAGCACTTCGTTGACGCGCCCAAGCAAGGTTGCATAACCCTCGAAGCGACCGACCTCCTGTTCTTCGCCCGATTCCATATTAAACTCGATCAGCACGCGCTCCCCAGCCACCGAATCGTCGTACATTAAGTAGATCAAGGAACCGTCGATGCTGACTGGGCCAACAGGTGTTGGAAATTCAGCCATGCCCCCCAATTCGCTGACGAACACAATCCCGTCGGGCTGCTCAAAAGCGACAATCGAAGTCCCGACCATGAGCACACGTTTTTTCAGGTCGATTTGAGCCGATGGCAACGCAGAGTGTTCACCTTCGACTGTGACGAGGTCAACGCGTGGCTCATCGGAATCGCGTTCAACCGTCAGCAGTAGGTTCTCAGCGATGAATGCAAAATCCACGGGGCTGGGGAAGAGCACTTCGTTTTTCATTTCGCCGGAATCGTTCACGACAATGATGCGTGGCGGGTCTATCGCCGAATAGGCAATGAACTCTCCCGAAGGCGAGACGCTCAAGAGTTCCAGATCTTCGGGGGGCGTTTGGAGTTTGAGGGGTTGGAATGAAAAAACCGAGTCCGGCAGTCCTCGCGGTTGTTTCGCGACTCGGATCGTTCCGTTTGAAGTGTCGACGACCCGAACAACGGACGCGTCGCCACCAAGGGCGACCAAATGGTCAAAGTCCGCCGCGGCGAACCGAACCGAGTCGGTGACCGTCGCCACGCGTTTTCGCCCGGGTTCATAATAGACCCATCCTCCGCCGCTGAGCGGGGCGTAGGGGATATAGCTCACTGGTTCTTCGGCGATGACTTCGACCACGTTGACTCGTCCGGTGAACTCACGTGGCGCGAGCAAGGGATAACCCTGGAGGACCGGGGCTGTGGGCCCGACGGTTATGCCCTCTCCAGAAATTCGTCCTTCGTTGATGTCCACGACGACCGTCCGGTAGTCCGAATACCTTCGGGTCTCGCGGCATTGGCGGTCACCCGACATCGTGTCGCAACCAGTGAAGACTTCCGGATGCGCGACTTCGATCAGCACGAGTCCCCGCGCTGGATCAATCCAGGCCGACGTCGATTCGTATCGGGTATTCGGAATGGCGCAACCACTCAGCGCAAGAATCAGTACAGGCAACATCAAACGATTCATCAGTCTTTCCGAGTCAAGTCGTGCGTGAGGTTACCGACAAGCACGGCTTTTCGACAACCATGATGCGCTAGGTCAGGTTCCTATCCACGATGGAATGAACGTCCAGAAGGACCTCGCTGACGGTCACCACGTCGGCGGAGTGAATATCGGCGGTCTCGAAGCGGAGGTGCCTAATCAGCTGGTTTCGTTTGGGGCCGCCAGAAAAGAGAATGCCGGGGTAGATCTTCACCGTCGCTCTGATTCCCGCGCTTGGAAATGACTTGGAGTAGTCTGTGATCATGCCGTCTCTCAGCTGAACCTCCCAGCCCCGTGACGAAAAATGCCCGCGCAACCAGCCACTCTCGATCGCGTGGTTTTGGAAGACGACCGTGGCATCCTCCGGTCGTGGAAAGACGCGTCTGCTCATCTGCTCAAAGGGAGGGATGATCTCATAATCCGCCAGTCTTTCCTGCCACTCCAAACGACTCTCGGGCGGGATTTCCAGGGGATGCACAAGGCCCACCTGAAGGTCGTCTGCCACCGTGACATCGGTGTCATGGATCGAAGCCAGGGTAAGTTCGTCGGTCACCCGAAAGGTGAATCGGACTTTTCCGTGCACATCAAAAGCCGCCCAGATAACGCGCGTGGCCAAAAATCGCATGATGGGATGTGAAACGAAGGTTCGTTGCCACGAATCAGGACGCCATCGCCGGCCATGAATCATGGCATTTTCTAATCGTGTTTTCTGGGTGCGGACCACCTGATTCACGCGTTGTTTGGTCAACGCAAACTCGGCTTTGGCACGAATCACCATTTCCGGGTCGTCGGATTTCCGCGGTCGAGGAAGACCGGGAGTCGTTTGGCCCGCCTCGTCGATGGCAACGATCTTGAAGTTTGGACCCAGTCCCAGCGAGAAAGACCGTGTGCCGTAATCGAAGGATTGGCCGTCAACGAGCCCGGCATCGTCAATCGAGCGATCTTCGAGGTCTTCCGGACTCAAACCACGCCGTGCTGAGAGTCTGGCGAGCAAGCGACCAGCGGTGGTCCGGACGAATTTCGCACGTGAAGAAGCCGCGTACCGGCTCAGCATGGTCATCGAAGTTTCACTCTCGTGGGCCGCAATGGCCTGAAGGAGCCGTTCGGCAGCCGGGTATTTGCCCGCAAGGGCCCAATCCTCGGCGTAAGGCATCACGCGAAAGAGGAGTTCCTCATCACCAAAAACCCCCACCGAATCGACGATCCAGAAATGCTCTGGCTTGATTCCGTGCCTTGAAAACTCGTGGAATAGGGTCCAGATGAACTCGCGAAGGCTCTCGAACTCGAAAAAGTCTTGCGCTTGAAGCGCCCAATGGGGCGAACGCTCTGGGTCGATCTGCTTGAGCCCACCAAGGAAACCGTAGACGACATCTTTGTTCACCGACGCCATATGCCCCGAAGTGTGAAGGACCGGGAGTCTTTTCAGGCTTGCGAATTGCGGTAAGCCGGCCGGTTTTTCCACCGTCGCCATTTTGCGGAGCCATAGGGGATATTCTTCTGTGCTCAGACCCGGAACGTTGTTTTGTGAGGTCTCCCGGTTCTTGTTCTGTGCTTCGAACGTCGCAGCAGAACGCCCAATTTTCCCGCGGATATCTTTGGCAGCTTTGAGCCCATCCGCCACCCAAGGGGCATGTTGTTTAAGGATGTTTTCTGCAGATCTGGAGGTTTCGGGGCGGCCGTAGAGCGCCAGCAAGGGGCCGACCGTTCGCGGGTCTTCAAGACTCGCGAGCGCCTCAATGATCGGCAGGAAATCGACCCGTCGTTTGCTGGCCAGAATACGGGTGGTCAAATAGGGGCCGGCGTCGTTTCCGAGCTTCCGGAAGACCTGACCTATCCACTCGGCGTCGAGCTCCGGAGCGACTGTCTTTGCCCATATCAACCAGTCCGCGCCGTTCAATGCCTCGGTAAGCATGAAGGATGAACGACCGGGAGTCCTTTTGGCCTCGTGGTCCTCGAGTAAAATCTTCAGTGCATCTTCGGAAGTGCCAACGACCGAAACCAGATTCACCCGCAGAAGGCGGTCACTTCGATTCAGCGGCTGCGCGGCAAGCCATGTGCGCAAAGACTCCCGGTCACTCTCAGACTCCGGCTTTCCTAAGAACTGGACGGCCGCCGGCCACCACTTCTTTTCGTAGGACTCCCGGACAATCTGAAAGCTGGTACTCAGGTCGAAGAAATGCCGCAGAAGTCCGACCAGCGGGACCTGTGTGAAAAAACGATCGACTTGATAGTGCTTGTTGAATGCCGACTGCCACGCTTTTAGCCGCGCGCGAGCCACGTTGAAATCGAGGTCTTCCGGTTGTTTGGCGTGCTTCAAAAATTTGGCGGTGCGTTTGAGTCGGCTGGTGTCGACAAGGCGGTCGGGCGCTGTGGCCGCAACAAACCAGAAGTGGGCGGCTTCTTTGGTCATGGACTCCTGCCAGCGTTCCAACCACGGCTTTTCGTCCCATCGGTGCACATCGACGTAGACCTGGTCCGGCAACGCTCGGGTGTAGGTCGTGAGTTCTGCGTTTAATTCTGCCGACATAATTAGAGGTCTTCTGGTCAGTGTTTACCGAAGTTCCTGGAGGGATTCTGAAGTTATATCGATTTCCCCACTCATAATTTGAGCGGCCAGAAGTTCAGTTAGCGGTGCAATGACGCTGAAATGGTTGTGTCCCGGAACTTTGAAAAACTTGATGTTGTCGTTTGAGTTGATGAGTTTCATAAAACCAAGCGAGTCGACTGACTCCTCCTCCGCCCCTTCAAACACGTACATTGGGGTCTTCACGCTCTTTAGCCAGTAGATCGGGGAACGCAAACGCATCTCTTGGCTATTTTCAGTGTCGCAATACACGAGATCACCTCCGTAAAGCGATATATGTCCGGCTGGTCCAAGGGCAAAAACGGCGCGATATCTGTCGGAGTATTCTCCGACAATCATCGCCATGGTTCCTCCTGAACTGTGTCCGCCCAAATAGATTTGGTTTGCATCGACGTAGGGCAACGCCGCCAAATGATTGGTTGCCGCGAGTATGTCGTCTGCCTCGCCATAGAAGCCTTCACGTTGTCCGGGATTATCATTTCCACCGCGTTGGGACGGGAACATCATAACCATTCCGGCCTTTCGGAATGCGCTTGCAGATTGATCGTTCGACCTGTCTTTGGGCGACCATACGTCGCCGATCGAATTGGTGTCTCCGCCTGTAATCCACACGATGGCAGGGTGTTTTTTTCCGTCGCCTGGATCGGACGTGACGTACGCGGCCAGCGGCCCAACTTGTGAGTCATATCTAATGAGGCGAAAGACCTTTCCGTCGGGGACGTCCGGCGGGCCTTCGGCGTCGCCCGATTTCACTAATTTTGTCGAAAACGACTGCCGGGCTTGAACGAGTGGTTCGTTCGTCCCTAAATCACATGCCGATGCCAGCATAAGGACCAGACCGATGATCATTGTACGCAATTAAACTCCCTATCTTTGGTGAACGTGTCGTTATCCTATTTCAAGTGGCGCTGCGGTGTACATCATCGGTTGGCTCAATTCTGACGGCATGTGGTCGGTCTCCGTTTTCGTCTCGTCGATCATTCGCTACACTGACCTAACCCAACGCGACAAGCACATGATCTCCAACGACACATTATCTCCCGGTTTCCTCATTGCCTCCCCACGACTGGATGGCAGCGTGTTTGAGAGAACCGTGATCGTCATGGTTCAACATGACGTCGAAGGGGCGATGGGTTTCATCGTGAATCGACCGATCGAGGTGGACCTTGGCACCTTGCTGGAGATGGTCGACGTCGATCAAGACCAGATTTCGAAGGCCTGTTACGAAGAAACTGTATTCTTCGGAGGCCCCGTTCGTGTCGAACAATTATGGGTCATCGAAGATCAGCAAAGTCATTTCACACCTGCCTCTGAGGACGATATCGAATTCCTTCCGGGCTGGAAGGTGGTGACTTCGGCCGAGACCATCAAACACATGGCGCTTGAGGCAGAGAAGGGCACGTTTCGACCCTATATGGGGTTTGCAGGCTGGGGGCCTGGCCAGTTGGAGGGGGAGATCGCTGAAGGATCGTGGCTGCTCCTCGATTTTGATGCCGAACTCGTGTTTTCTGCCGATCTGGAGAATGTTTGGAGTCAAGCTCTCGAACGCCTTGGAATTAGCGAGACCGTTTTCATGTTGATGGGCAAGGCGGGGGAAGCCTGAGGCTCTGTGCCGCTTGACAAGGCTCGGTGAAAGTGAGTAACCGCTTACTTAGTCTTGTTCCGGGGTTCCTGTGTCGACAAAGCGCCTTTCCGCCGAAGAACGGAGGAAGCAAATTCTGAGAAGTGCCATCCGTGTATTCGCCGAGTCGACCTATCATGGCGCGACCACCAAGCGGATTTCGGAGGAAGCCGGAATCACCGAGGCGCTGATCTACCGGTACTTTGGAAGCAAGCGGAAGCTCTTTACCGAGGCCATCTCAATGACCTCCGGTCGTTTGGTGACCGGCCTTGAGGAGACGCTGTCCTCGAATCGAGACCAGCCCCACGCGGCCCTACGAGAGTGTTTTCGTTTCTACGCCTACTACCTCGATAAGCATCAAGACCTTGCGAAGATGATTTTCCTCGTGCTCTCAGAACTCGATCAAGACGACGTTCGTGAAGCCTATTTGCCTCATCAAGAGCGAGCCTTGGCGACCGTGCGGTCTACGTTAGAATATTGGGCCGAACGAGGCTACCTCACGGGCCCGCTTGATGCTCAGACCGCGTCCTGGCTCTACTACGGGACCTACTTGATCCTGGCTCTGGTGAAACACACCCACGGCGGCATCGCGCTCGACGCCGAGCGCGCAGTGGCCATGGCTCGCCCTTATTTCACGCCCGAAGTTTGGGCCTCGGGTCGGGAGGATTGACATGCCAATCTACGTGTATCAAGCCGATGAAGAGGAAAATGCATGTGACTTCTGCAAAGAAGGGTTCGAGTTCATGCCCCGCACGAACGACGTCGTTTTGGAGCGCTGTCCTCGTTGCCGAGCCAACGTTCATCGAGTGATATCCGCAGTGAACTCTATCTCGTCCGAACGTGAGTTGTTGGGGGATGCCAACCTCTCCAAGCAGGGGTTCGCGATCTACGAAAAGACCGACGACGGCGTGTACGAACGCACCGTAGGGGAATCGGGTCCCAAGATCGTGAAGACCTGAGGGTCGGTACGACATCGATGTCCGAAAGAACGTTCCGTTCGAGCGGACCAAAAAACCAATTTCGTCAAAATCACATTTAAATCAGCCACTTGCGTTCGGCTCATATTGTTGGCACGGAGGCTGCTATTACTAGAGTCGGAAGCCCGAGGTTCCCCAACCGATGCAGAGTGCTTCTTGAGAAAAACGGACGTTAACGCGTCCGTTTTTTTTGTTTCTCAGATCCACTTCCACCTTTGCCCGTTGAAGTCAGACATCCACACACTTTGGAGCCTCTGATGAAACGTCTCTCACTTCTTTTGACCCTGACCTTCCTGCTGGTGTCGTCCACCGCATCAGCTCAATACAACCGTTCTGCCGGACAAAGCGCTCCGAAAGCACAAATGGAGGAGTCGTATCTAGACGACAACGGCGACAAACAGGTGCGAATCGTCGAAAAGGCGCCGCAGAGAGACGGCTATGGCAACGCCAACGGCACGCAGTACGACCTTGCTGTCGATGGAGCGTTCGAAGGCCAAACGGTCGCCGTGATTCAGCTCTATCAGTTTCCCTTCGAACAGGCGCGAGACGCGCTCAAACAGAAAGGATTTGGGGTCTATCGATGGAACGGCAACGTTCCGACTCCTGATGAACTCCGCGAGGCGCTCAAGAAGTCTTGTCAGCTCTGGCTGATCTCAGACGCAACCTCCAGGCTGACCGATGAGCACATCAAGATCATCAAACGCTTTTTTGATGAGGGTCACGGTGTCTACATCTGGGGCGATAATCAGCCCTATTATGCCGACGCCAATCGGCTCGGCACGGCTCTCTTGGACGCCACCATGTTGGGCGATACCTATGGGGACCAGGTCGTGGGGATGAAAGAGAAAAAGGAAG
>JBFFMO010000086.1:0-9761 GCA_041554035.1 Allomicrovenator sp.
ACAAGGAGAGAAGACAGAAGCATTGAGGTAATCATGGTGTGTCCTGTGGGTTTGTGTTCGTCACCCTCAGAATCTATCCATGCTTCCTTCGTATATGTAGACCGGTTTATGAATGTGAGCTATGCGTAGGTGTATGTCTAAAGTCGCACGATATGCCGAACATCTTGTCGCCATTGCTGATCTTGGGTCGTTCATGAAAGCGGCTCGAACGCTGGAGATGACGCAACCCACGCTCAGCCGTTTGGTCGCTGACCTTGAGGAAGACCTCGGATTTCAGCTTTTTGTGAGGCATGCCCGCGGAGCCCGTCCGACCCCAGAGGGCGCCGCCATCATTGAGTCAGCACGCCGTGTGGTGAACGCGATGCAGGGGATGGAGCGCGTGGCGCGTGCCACCAACGAAGTGGCCGGCACACTGCGGCTGACCACATCCGAGTACATTGGAATCGAGGCCTTGATCCCAGCGCTTCCCCAGCTCTGCAGCCTTCATCCAAAGCTGAAGGTCGAATTTGTACTCAATAATGTGTCGAGTGATTTACGGCGAGGAGACGCAGATCTGGCGGTTCGCCTGTATCGGCCGGTTCAAGAAGACCTTGTGGTGAAGCACCTGGCAGACGTTCCGCTTGGTCTTTATGCCTCGTCCAAATACGCCGAAACGCACGGCCTTCCAAAGACCGTCGACGAAGCGTTGAGCCACACCCTGATCGGCTTTGATTCTCGAGGACCTGCGAGTGCTGGTTTGGTGGCTTTGGACCCTCGCCTGACGCCTGAGGTCTTCCGGTTCTGCACGGATTCGTTGCCTGCTCAGCTGGCCGCCGTACAAGCCGGGGTCGGGTTGGGGATTCTGCAAAAACCCCATGCCGCAAAATACCCCGCCCTGATGGAAGTGAACCTGGACTTGAAGATCCCAAAAATGCCCGTTTGGCTGGCCGTGCACGAGGACATGCGAGACGCCGCAAATATCAGAGCAGCGATGACTTGGGCGGCCGCGGCGATTCAGCAATATGTTTCAGATTAAAGGGCTTCGACCTGATCGCCGACATGAATGCTGGCTCCGGGAGTCAGGCAGATCGCGTTCGACGCAAAAATCACTCCGTCACCGTCTCGCCGAAACTTAGCCAGAGTCCGCAATGGCTCTTGATCCTTGCGGACGTTGCGTGGATCGCCCGGGTCCAAGGTCGTGATCTTACAACGCTCACACGCCGACACGATTTCGAATTCAGCCTCGCCGACCCGAAGTCGTTTCCAGGTGTCCTCGGCCCAAGCTTTGGCGCCACTCACCACAAAATTCGGACGAAACGCGGCCATCGAAATCGGGTCGCCCGCAATCCGCGCATTAAGGTCGTCAAGCGAAGCGGTATTGGCCACCAAATACGGATACCCATCAGCGAAACTGACCTCCACGTGACCCGCATCAGGATTGATCAAACGCACCACCGAGTCGGGCATAGCGACCAGATGCGCAGGCTGTCCAATCACGTTGGAAATCCACGCGTCCACGGAAGGATCGACCAAAACAGCATCGACGTCCGTGCTCCAAACCCGAACCTTCATCGTCGTTCCCGACGATGGACCCACGATGGTCTCCCGGTCATTCACGCGAAGCACCAGTCCGTCTTGAGTCAGCCCAGCATGAATCAGCCCGAGCTCCGGGACGGTTCTTTGCGTCAGAAAAACACCGTCGGGGTCGACGATCATATAGCGCCGATCGCCCTCAAAGCCGCGCTCAGCGCAGACGAGCGAGGATACGTTGACCGCTGCCACGGATTTGACGGGGTAGATATGCAAGGAATGGATTTTCATGCGATCGAGATATCACGTTCAGACAGATTTCGACGAGCCCGATCAGGCAAGAGGATCTTCCGATCGAGCGGCAAGAGGAGTTGCCACTTGGCTGCTTGACGAACCCTGGAATTCGGACGGAAATCGCTCACGCCGAGATTCCACGGGGGGGTGCTGATATTCTACCAACGTCAAAGAATGTTGGCATGAATCAAGCACATAGAAGAGGTGTGCCCTTAATGATGTATGGATTTGAGTCTTTGGTGTTTTTTCGCTAGATAAGCGGCGAAATGCAATGACTTTGGGCACGAGAATCTGTAGATAATTGGTCTACAGATGTATTTTAATGTAAGTTTTTAAGCATTTAGCGATCGAGAACGCGTACGGTCCGCGCTTGCGGGACCTTGAGGAGGCTTAGTGAATCGGTTGAAATGGTTGAGTGTAATTTGTGTGGTGGGCCTGATGGCCTGTGACGATTCGGGCAACAGCGACTCAAACGTCGTTCTGGGCTCAAAGCTTAGTTACGACGGTGGTGCCGACAAGATTCTTGTCGAACTGACCCGTAACCTCAAGGGCGGCGAAGCGCTTCACTCTCGCGTTCGATCGCTTGCTGAGGGTGATTCGCTTGATTGTGCCTCGATGATTTCGACCATCCCACAGCTGGCCGAAAAGAAAACCGACCGAACATTCTTTGGCCCAAGCGCCACACCAGACATGTTCACGGTGCCAGCCGCGGCTGAATCGCAGCTCCTTGAAACTCAAGAGTCCTACCAGCTTCGTCTGGCTCAAACGTATTTTGTGGATGTCTGCATCGTCGAAGGCGGCGTGGTCAAACACCAAGCTCGCTACGATATCCAGCAGGCGCTCGACGTTGCTGGCAAAGGCGACGGCAAATTTGATGCGAATGACGACGGCGTCAAAATCGTGTCGAATCAGGCCTACGCCGAAGCATGCATCAACGAAATGGGCGATATCCCCTTCTGGGGCGCGCGCATCAGCGAAAACGGCGAGCCCGATTGGGATACAGTCGATTGCACCGAAATCGGTACCCCAATTCCATCCACCTTGGACGGCGTCCCTCTCGATAAGATGTCGCCAGAGTGTGATAACCCACAAACGATTTACAGCCATTGCGAGCCCGACGCGCGCAGCGGTGCCAACGGCCCTCGCGTTGCCAGCGCACGCAACGAGCAGGGAACCCACTGGGTCCTTCTTTGCCGCAAGACTCAGACCACAGTCGGTCGTTACAACGACGTCGCGATGATCGGTACCAACCCGTTCACCGGACAAACCTGCTTCTTCCAAAACCAGTTGCCATTCGGCGAAAACACACAGGCCAGCAGCGACGGAATGAAGATTCCTCATCCTGCCGACAACGTGAACTCCGAAGGATCACCACAGATGTGGAGCGAATTCTGGGGCAAAGTCGAAGGCGGAATCGGTTCGGACGCCGGCATCAATTGCCAGGGCTGTCACAGCACCGATGCTTTCATTCACACTCCATGGATCGACGGCGCGGTTGATGAGAACAACAACCCAATCGTCCCCAAAATGGGCCAGAATCCTGATTTCGTGAAAGGCTATAACGGTCCTTACAAATTGATCGATGCCGCTGACCAAGGTTGGTCAGAACCCAAACACCTCGTCAGCGAGGAAGCCAGCGCATGCACAAGTTGCCATCGCATCGGTCTTGACCAGTGGACAGCGCCAAGCAGCATCTCCTCACGTGATAACGTGGATGGTGGTTGTGTGTTCTGTGGACAGGCTCCATGGCTTGACCGACTCGAAGGTTCGGACGGAAGCTGGGAGCGTTTGGTCACCGAATCACACAAGAAGTTTGAGTACACCTTCTGGATGCCACCCAACGCAAAAGAAGTGTTGAACGAGGACCTCTGGGTCGACTCGGATTACAAAAAAGCCATGGACTTCATCAAAGATTGTGCTGCTAACCCAACTCAAGAGCAGTGCAAATGGGAATCTTTGCCCAAGCAGCCAGGCGACCCCACCGAACTTCCTGTGATCGAAGAAACCGGCGAAGAGCTTGCCAAGGCAGCTTTGACCATCCTTGGTGCGCCAATGGAAATCGACGGTGTTCGCATCGAAGCAACACGTCGCTGCGCTGAGTGTCACGCGGTTTCGAAGCAGGGCTTCACCGAGTGGAACACACGCACCAAAGAAGCTGTCGCAGCTGGTCTGGACATGTTCTCGAACCCAGATGAACTCACCCAGGAAGACGCCCTCCGCATCGTGAATCACATGCGTAAAGGCGACGATAAGTCTGTGTTTGCAGCTGCCAAGATTGGCGTGCTCGCCGCTGGCGCTCAGTTCCCGTATTTCCAGAAATTGTTCCAGAAAGCCTACGGCTCAGATTGGGGCATTCAGTACGGTTCATTCCTTCAGCGTGTGAGCATGCCGAAGGGAAGCCATCCTCCAATGTCGGCCATCGAGTTCGCAACGATTCAGAAATGGTTCGTTCAAGAGAACGCAGCCCACATGAAGGACCTCGTATTCGAAGTGCCTCCGCCCTCGACCTGCGAAGAAGTCGTGTCACGCTACAACGTGCCGACGAATTCGCCATGGCTCGCCACGCACATCGAGAACATGGCATTCGACGGATGGAGCGCACGCAACACCGAAGCAGGCATCAACATGTTTGGTTGCCCCGCTGAAGATCCACTGGGATGTTTCATCGGGAAAGACCAACCAGATTACCTCGCTGCAACAAACGGAACCCGCATCGTTACGGTTCGTGACCTCGGGTTCGACACCAGCTTCTGGATGCGTTCTTCAGCTGACGGTCGATTCATCGGCAACGGTGGACGCGGAAGCGATGTCTCGGGCTTTGGCGCAACGATCACCGACATGATCACCGGCAAGAATATCGGCGTGAAGGGTTCGTATGACCCAGGCTTCTTCCCGAATAACCTTGGGTTCATCATGCAGGGTGGCGGCGCTGGTCTTTGTGGCCAGTCGGTCCTCACACGTGATGAAGCGACCGCAGACGGCATCGACTTCACTGAAGAAGGATGCAGCTTCGCTCAGGGCATCAACCTTTATCAGCATGTGGCTGTGAGCACCGATGGTGGTGACTACTTCGTCATCAACAGCCAGTTCACAAGCGACTCGGGTAACGGAAACTCGGATCCATCCGCGCCGTTCTCGGACACTTCAACGATGAAGTTCTCACCGCTCGTATTTGACGGTCAGAAATGGACTCAGAAAGAAGCTGTCATCGTCAAATCACCGTACGAAGGTGACTCGGTCCTCTCGCCGTCAGGCAAGATGGTCGTGAGTCGATTCGCCGGTCCAGGCGGTGTTTCGCTCGGTCATATGTACCGACGTGTTGAAGCCACACCTGCTGGCGGCACCTACGACATCTCGATCGGTCAGCCTGTATTCTTTGAATGCAGCGGCGGCGCAAAATCGAATATCTCGTTCGACGAGCGCTTCTCGGTGACTCATCGTTACGAAGACGGGACCGCAAACATCTACGTGACCGACCTCTTGACCGCTAATACCGTCAAGGTCACGAATATGCCGGCCAACAAGAAAGCCCTCTTCCCTCATTTCCGCTCGGACGGCTGGATTTACTTCCTCGCCACCGGCGAGGGCGGAGACCAGGCGATGGCCACCGACGCAGCATTGCGAATGGCTCAATAACTTGAGCAAATGCCCCGAAAGGGGCTTCTTTTTTGCGTAGATTCACGGCCTCGGCCGAACTCTTGGAAATGTCTTGATGCGTCGTTCACTCCTCATATTTGTCTTGCTGGTTGGTGCATGCTCACAGGACTCGAACACCGAGGCTGCGGCTGACGGTTCGCTTGAGTTCCCGTTCACGACGGCAGACGGCAAGACCGATACGTTTGGTCGCTCGCTTGTCGGCGCGCCCAATGCATTCATTCCAGACCAAACGGTTATCGGGAATGCAGAGCGCGACACCGAGCTCAAATCGAATATGAAAGCCCGGCGAGAACTCGCCTGGCAGACCATCTACAAGACCCTTGAGCCTGTGCCCTTGATGGGGCTCGCCAATCAGCTGGACGCGCGTCCAGATTGTGTCGAAGGCATCAACCCAAGAGATTTGGACAAATGCGGTAGGCAGGCCGATCAGGCCTCGTGCGAGGCTTTTGTTTCGAACGATGTGCCCGATGTTTGCCGTTGGACCGAAGGCGGCAACGTCTGCGTGCCAGCCTGTGATAATTTGACCGTCGGCGACCGCGAAATTCCGATGATTCCACGCTGGGAGACCTGGTACGGACTCGAAGATCTGACGCGTATCTTCAAATACGCCTACGGCAATATGCTTCCGGAAGATCAGGTCGCCCGCACGCCCTTTACCGATTCGCAGATTGGCGAAGCGTTCTTGGTCAATAATACCGACATCGAGCGTTCAAGCCGTTGGCCGCTATGGCGTTATACCGATGCTGTCTCGAAACTCTACGATTGCAGCCTGACACAAGGCTCCGCCGAGTCCGACGAAGCCTATGCTTCACGCTGTGCTGAAGCTCGTCAGAGCCAGTTTAGCGGCGCTTCGGCAGCCGGCGGTGGCATCGCACGCATGGTGTATTCGCCCGCTATGGTTCTGCACATGATGCGGAATTACGGCGAGGTTCTGGACTGCGCCGACGACAAGCTCGAGACCACTTGGTGTGGTGATGGCGTCGAATGCGTCGACCCACCCGAGAATTTTTCGACCTGCTTCAAGTCTGAATTTCCAGCCGATGCTGGCAATCCTTGGATCGGCCTCGATGGCACCGAAGTCGGCTCGTTGACTGGTCTTCCGGCCGTTGGCGGGACCGTGCTGGTTAAAGCCACCTGGGCTCGTGTTGGTTTCGAGTTCGACCTACCCGCTTACGATACCGACGCTGCAGGTTTAGCGCGCCGATTGGCACCGGGTGCAGAAGCTCGTTGGGAAGCCGAAGGCGACCGCAAATACAGCGCTCCGGCAGACCTCGTCGAGATTGGGTTTCCGACCTCCAACGACATCTACACGATCAAGACTCAGGCAGGCGGACTCTACCGTTTGACCGGTCTGCACATCATGACCAAAGAGCTGCGCCATTGGCAGTGGATCACGTTGTGGTGGAGCGATAAACCCAACGACGACTTCGGCGAAGACCGCCCAGAGTCGTTTGGCCAATTGCCCGGCGTTTGGAGCAATTACAAGATGTGCGTCGTCACCGATTTTATCGAGAAAGACGAAAACATGCTGCAGCGTTTCAACGAGTTCCCAAGCCTCCAAGCGGCGTTGGAAGCCACAGGATCGTCCGAATCAGGTGCTCCAACCTGGTGCAGCAATCCCTACATCGAACACGAAGATGGAAACGCTCGAACCAACTGCATCGGCTGCCATCAGCACGCCGGTTCACGATTTGCCGAAGACGCGACTTCAAGCTTTGACCTGACCAAGGTCATCGAGACCGAGTCGGCCGAAATCAACATCGCCAGCCGATTCCCAGCCAACGGCCGTTTGCGTCGTCGCAACCGTTTTGCCAGCGACTACTCATGGGCGTTCTCTCGTTTGGACGACCTGACAGAATTGGTACGCAGCGAAGTCGACTTCAAGGGCGCTTCCGACCCAAGCTACACCCGAGTCAAGGCGATTTCAGCGCTTCAGGGTGACGTAGAAGCGGGCGAAGCGGTCTTCCGTGCCGCCACACCAGAACAAACCTGTACCGAATGCCACGGGCAGAACGGTGAGGGTGGTTTTGGACCAAGTTACGACCAGGTTTTCGCCCAGAAGACCGAATGGCAGATCATGCTCACCATCCTTGGTGGCCGTGGCGCCATGCCCGCGTGGGGTGAGAAGCTCACCGACCAGCAATTGGCCGATTTGATGGCTTTCCTCCGAACAAATTACTCTCAGCAGTGAGCAGTTGGCGGTGAGCAGTCAGCGCGCCTTGTGATTGGTCCGTCAGGCTCCAGCCGGTGTCAGGTAATCAGGTTTCAGGTAATCAGGTTTCAGGCAGGGCTTCGTTGTGATTGGTCCGCGAGGCCTCTTGACCTATTAGCCTGGCCCTGTGATTGGTCCGTAGGCCCTATGGCCTGCCTTGCTGCTTGGTCCGCAGGCCCTATGGCCTGCCTTGCTGCTTGGTCCGCAGGCCCTATGGCCTGCCTTGCTGCTTGGTCCGCAGGCCCTATGGCCTGCCTTGCGACTCAACCTGCATATGCCTAGCCCTGTGCTCCAGCCGGCCCTGTGCTTGGTCTGCGGGCATCTTGCCCGCATTGCGACTTGCGATTCAGTCTCGCATTTGGCCTCCCCTGCTCACTGCACACCGCTCACCGCTCACCGCTCACCGCTCACCGCTCGCCGCTCGCCGCTCGCCGCTCACTGCTCGCTGCTCGCTGGTACGCCCCTTGCGTTGTCTCTGAGGGTGTCACTAAACGAACAGTCGGGGGACTTATGAAAATTTGGGTGGTTCTTATCTTGATGTTGGCTGCGTGCGGCTCTGAAACCGAAGACCTTTTTGAAACCGAATCGGAGGTGTCGACCGAGACCGTGTTGGAAGCCCTGACGCCAGGCGACCCGGTTGGGCATATCTGCCGCATGAAATTGGGAGAACAGCGCTTTGTCTATCATTACAAAGATGGTCTTTTGGTACGCATGACAGACGCATCTCATGGACGCCGTAGCTTGGCCCAAAGCCGAAGCTACGATGCCGACGGGAATCGGAGTGGAATCCGAAACTACCAGTTTGGCGGACTGCACAGCGAAGTATTCTTCAACTGGGCAGACGGCCATGAAGTGGGAACAGAGGTGGACTCCGACGGGGACGGCGTGATCGACACTCGCACCGCAGACGAATTCAATGGCCGGATAGCGCGACGGCTGCTCGACGAAGATGCTGACGGTGTCTGGGATTTCGAGACGTTGCTCAACTACCGGGACGGCAAGCGCCATGCGCAATCGACCCAGAACCTGTTGACCGGCCAACGCACGGAAATCATGCGATGGTCCTACTCGCCCAACCGAGAGCACATTTCCATCGACCTCGACGGGGACGGCACCGTCGACCGCTCACGAGTCATCACTGAGTCCGCGAATCAGACGACGACGGAGTATTTTGTCGGTCAGACGCCCCAGTATTCAGTCACGATCAAGTCATATCTCGACCGCGTAGTGATGGATTATGATGGCGACGAAACCACGTGGTTTTACTGTCAGCCTTAAGAACCTTAGTCGCTGCGAAGCGCGCCAATTGGCTGGAACAAGTTAATCGGCCCCAACGGCAAATACTGAACCGGGGTGAAGTCTAAGAGGTGGGCGCCAACCCGATACTCCGGTTGGTCGCATCCCTTGCATTGTGGACCCTTACAAGGCTCAGGCTGACCACACACGCCGTTTTTGTCACATACGGGCGTCCCTTCTTTGACTCCGAAGATCATGAATCGTTGGTCCATCAATTTTGGCAGAGCGTCAGGGCCAAGAACGATGATGTATTCAAGTCCGTTGGGTAGTTGAATCCACAACGATTTTGACCCCTCGGCGATCAGCCAATCATGAACGATTTTGCCGTCATCCGACCCCCAAAACTTTGTGCCATTTTTCGATTCGATCAGGGGCAAAGCTTTTGCGCCGCTAACCAAAGTGACCTTCGTGTCTTTTTGCGGGATTTCGTACCTGTCGGCAACAAGGCCCACTCGGCGTTTGAGGTCAAATCCGGTCATCGTGAGGTAATCGTCGGCCCACGCGGTGGACGAAAAAAACATGAGCACCAGAATCACAAATCGCATATTTCCCTCCATGTTGTTTCGAATAGTCAGCTCGCCGCCGCCAGCGGTTCACATCAGTGTCAGCACCATCACAAGACCCACACAGAAAAGCGCGACGGTCCCGATGAGGATGATAACACGCGCGATATGGGCAATGCGATCCCAGGTTGGTGACTGTAATCCATCGCCTTCAAGGTCGAAGTCGACTTCTTCCATCATTCGACGCTGGTGCTGAGCCGCAGCGACGCCTTGCGCCACAAAAAACATCA
>JBFFMO010000087.1:0-9743 GCA_041554035.1 Allomicrovenator sp.
AATCCTTAACGGTGTCCGGAGTTCGACCTTGAGTTAACTTTTCTGCCGAACCCTTGGCGTAAAGCACATATTCGGCACGGTCAGGAACACTGGTGATCTTGAGCGAGACTTTCTCGGGGCGAAGGCGCACATCCACCGAATCCGACGCACCGTCCTTCAAATCAACGTCGCGGGTTTCCGCAAAAAAGCCCTGCCGTGAGACCTTCAATGAGGCCTTGCCCACCTTGAGGTCTTTGACGGTAAACGGAGTCACCTCTTCGATCGCCTTGCCGTTGATTTCGATCTTGGCTCCCGGAGGGTCACTCTTCACCAAAAGCGAATACGTGTGCTCAATCGGCGAAAGCGCCTCGTTCAGCGTGTAGGGCCTCGACTCCAGAATCTGCGTCAACTTGATCGGGACGTAGCCCTCGCGTTTAAGCTCAATGGTGGTCTCACCGAGCGGAAGACTCTGCGAAAATGGAGTGTCACCGTCATGAACCATCGTGCCGTTGATCCAAACCTGAACGCTCTTCGGCTCGGTCTCGATCTGAAGGTCGGCTTTGGCCAAGAACTTCTGCATCACAAAAAAGCCGACCGCGACACAAATGATGGAAACGAGGCCCACAAGGGGGATCGAAACCTTCTTCTTACGACGAATCGGCTGGGCGCCAGGAATCGTGTGAGCGGGCGAACGTCGAGGTTCGATCGCAGGCAGCTGAGCCGTGGGTTGTTTTCCACGAAGCTGTCTTGGGGGCTCCTCGTTGAACGAGAACCCTTCATTTTGCCAGCGATCGTATTCGACCGTCGGCACTTCGTCCGTCGTGTTGGCGTCCCCCGAATACACAATATCTGCGTCGTCGAGTTCCCCGCCATCCATGCGGTCGAAGATCTGCGTCTCCATTTCTTCTTCACCCCAACTCAGCCCAGAATCGGCCGTCCGTGAGGGCGTGCCGTTATTGACCTTGGGTGTGGTGAGCGCCGCTTGTTCAAGCGGTTTGAGGTTCAGGCTGCGATAATACTCGCCCTTCTTGCTCTCGAACTCGATGTCGGCGTTGAACGCCTCCTTCATGTACTGAGCAAGGTCTTTATTCGTGTAGTAATAACCCTGATTACGCATGTAGCGCTCAAGGGCATCCGCAAACTCGAAGCTCGTCTGAAAACGTTCGTCAGGCGAACGCGCCAAAGCCTTGAGGACAATGTCTTCAAGCTCTTTGGGGATGTGCGGGTTGTAGAGCGAGGGTGGGCTCATCTCGACTTTTCGGATCTTTTCCAGGGTGTCGAAATCGCTTTCGCCCAGGAAAAGTCGCTCAAGCGTGAGCATCTCGTACAAAACGATCCCCAGAGAGAACAAGTCCGAGCGATGATCGACGTGCAATCCGCGAACTTGCTCAGGGCTCATGTACGAGAATTTCCCTTTCAGGATCCCGACCTGAGTCTGGCTGGTCTTGCCCTGTGCCTTCGCGATTCCAAAGTCGATGACCTTGACCTCGCCTTCGTACGACATCAACACGTTCTGTGGCGAAATATCGCGATGAACGATGTTCAGGTCCTTGCCGTGGGTGTCTTTTTTATGATGCGCGTGGGCCAAACCCTCGCAGACTTTCATAATCGTGTAACAGACACGTGGGATGCTGACTTTCTCGCCGATCCGCCGAGAACGCTCAAAAATCGTCTTGAGATCCTTTCCGCCGATGTACTCAAGGGCAATGAAGTAGGACCCGTCGACTTTTCCGAGGTCAAAGATCTGAGCGATGTTGGGATGATTCAGCTGGCCGGCGATCTTTGCTTCATCAATAAACATATTGATGAAGGCTTCGTCCTCGGCAATGGCTGCCAGGATCTTTTTGACCGCAAGAAGGCGCTCAAAGCCTTCGACCCCAAAGGCTTTGGCTTTGTATACCTCGGCCATACCACCCACATTGATACGCTCAAGTAGGTAGTACTTTCCGAAGGGAATTGGATTAGGGAGAATGCCCGGTTCGCTCATCAGCCCGCTTGTCCGTCGCGCCAGTTCTGCTGGCAGGTCTAATTGGTGATCAACACACCGGCGCCATCAATTTATTTTCTGCGTCAGAAAACCGTGTTTTGCTCAGCGCAAAGACACCTTCCACCGCTTTGAAGTCCGCATAGTTCGGCGCAATCCTAGAAAGCTGGAGGGTGAATTGTCAACCTGCCTTCCGGACTGTGCGTTGCTTTCGCTTCGACTGGCCAAGGTTAGTTGCCTCGTTGTACTCTTTTTCTACTGGCAGCATAAGGACGCATCATGAGCGATGACGGCAAGATCGAACAACTCACCAGTGATGACGACCTTCGTCAGCACGACCGAACGACGATCAATCAAGAGTTCAACACGATCGACGAATTCATCGCCGAATACGTCACGAACATCTCTCAGGGCGGAGTTTTCATCAAATCGAAGAACCCTTTGCCCGTCGGCACCCGGGTTACTTTGAAGTTTTCGGTGATCGTCGACGACTTTGAAACGGTCGAAGGCGAAGGCGAAGTCGTCCGGGTGGATAATGCGCCGGGCAATCAGGGGATGGGCGTCGCCTTCACTCGCCTGACGGCCGAAAGCAAAAAGCTTGTCGACGAGATCACGCTGCGGGCTGAGCAGAAGGGCTGATCTTCTTCGATGTCGTGATCAGCCATCCGATCCCGCTGCAGATCACGACCAGAATCGCTGCAACGATCGTCTGACTCGCGCCCACCGGCAGTTGATAAAGAAACGCTGCGATATACCCACCAAACCCCGCTATCGCTCCCAGCAACGTAGCGATGGCCATGGCTCGCGGGACGTTTGGGGCGAGCTTAAGCGCCCCCATGGCGGGCAGCACCGAAAACGCAAACGTTGGCAGGGCCCCCAGAACCCGGGTCGAAACCGAAATTCCGGCCGCAAGGGATAAGAGAAGCACCCATTCAAGCAGGGTTGCCTTCAAGCCACGAACGTCAGCGTCGTCGGCGTCAACCGAGACCACGACAAAGCCACGATGCCACCACAAGTGCAGCACACCCAAGACGACCACGGTGATCAACACCATGTTGAAGTCCTCAGGCAGAACGGCCACGGCCGAACCGAAGAGCAGGCTTTCGATGTCCTGCACCTCCTGAACGATGCGCGTTCCCACGGCGAGCGTACCTGCCGATCCCAACAGGAAAATGAGCCCCAGGGCGCTGTCCCTGCTGGCGGTGGCGTGTCCGCGTTGGGTCATGATGTAGCCAACAGCCACCAGACAGGTCGTTGCCGCTCCCAGATAAGGCGACGTCAGCCACGAGGCACCAAATGCGACCTTCACCCAGAAGGATGACGCGACGCCAAGTCCCGCGACCTGAGACAGAGCGGCCGAAAAGAAGACCATGCGCTTGATCACGACGTAGACGCCAAGCATCCCAAGCAGTCCTCCAAGGAGCATCGCAGCGATGGCGGGGTCTTTGAAAAGCTCCCAGGAGTCAAAAAAGAGCTGAAGGGTAAGGTCATCCATGTTTCGGCCCTCCAAGGACGTTCCCATATCGAGCGACACACGGCTCACAGCCGCACACAGTCGTGATGTTGCCCGATTGAATGAAGGCTTTGTCGCGATCGACGTAGATGGCATGGGTGGCAAATTCACCCAGGACAGGCAAATGGTGAGAAACCAGCAAAATGGCCAGGTCCCTTGTGGATCTTAGCTCACCGAGCAACTCAAACATCACTCGCTCAGCTCCAGCATCCATCGCACTCGTCGGCTCGTCGAGCACCAGGAGCGATGGATCGCCAGCCAGCGCGCGCGCGATCATCACCCTCTGCTTCTGACCCTCACTAAGCGTCGAGAATTGCTGATGGGAAAGCGCGGTGACATGGGTGTCCTTCATCGCCCGCGCCACCTGTGCCCTGTGTTGCGTGGGGTAAAGCGGGTTCAAGAAACTCCACCCACGATCCACACCGCCCCGGACCACATCGACGACCCGAGCCGGTACGGCGAGGTCCAACCCCGTTCGTTGAGGCACATAACCAATCTTGACGCCCTCTCCGACGATCAGACTTCCAGCAACAGGCTTGAGTAGGCCCAGCAGGCTCTTTAGGAGCGTCGACTTTCCGCTGCCGTTTGGACCGATGATGCCCCACACCTCAGCTTCGCCCACGTCAAAAGTGACCGGGGGTAAGATGCCTTTTCGGTTATATCCGACGGCCAACGCCTGTGCATGAATGAGAGTGCCCATCAGTGTATGTGCTCCGCACCAGCGAGTTCGTGAACGAGTCCGACTTCGGTCTCGGTCGTGGGCCCAAACTCAAGTGTGTAGGTTCCAACCGCGAGTTCAACGACATGGGTTGCGCCAATATCCGTGCACAGGTCGCTACCGATCGTGGTCGACTCGATCGCGACTTCGGCGCCGCTTCCGTCCAGGAATTTCAGCGGTACATCGGCACTCAGGAAAAAGTAGAAATCCCCGTCGCCATCTGCTTCGAATGACGTGAAGCCGCCTTTGCCTCCCTCAATATCCGCAAGGGCGATATTGACGCGGGTGTGTTCGTAGGCTGCGTTCTCAAGGGTTCCCGTTGCGTCCGCGGTGGCCGTCACCGCCTGGAACGGGCCATCTGCCAGATGTTCGCAAGCTTCGCTTTCAGGAGTCTCTTCGGTGGTCTGGTTATTGGTGTTGGACGTATTCGTGTTCGAATCGTCGCTGCCGCATGCGCCAAGGAAGGTGACCAATAATGTGATGTAGATTGTCTTTTTCATAGCTGTCTCACAGGTCGTGGCGTTCAAGTGCCACGTCGAGGGTTAATTCTTGTCTGATTTTTTCGATAAAGAGCGCCCTGTCAGTTTCTGACAGGTTATCCAAAGTGATGGCTTCTTCGCCTGCCACGGCCGCAAAATCGATGCTGTCGAATAAGGGGGCGGCAGCCAGCAGGCGCACACTCACATCGATCCCCGCGGGATCGTCTCGCCCCACCTGCCCACTGAGAGCGGAGGACAACGTTGTATCCAGCGCAATCTGCCCGTTCAGCGGGAGGCCCGCTTCGGGCAATCGTGATGGGCTTCGGGTGTCAAAAACACGACCTGAGACGGCCAAGGTGCTGACCTGCAGTCCTACCGTTTGCAGGAAACCCCTACCAAGCTGACATCCATCTGCGCACTGACCCAGTGCGACGTTCTTGTCGTCCAACAAGTTGGGGGTCGCATCGATGAGTTGGACCAACGATTGCCCCGAAGCCACACCACCGGCCAGCTCAGCCTCGATTTCGGCGTAATCAACCAAACGTCCATCGTCGGCATGGCAATGGCCATTATGGCAAAGCCCATAACCTTCGGGGGGATCGGCAGGATCAAACGACAACGTGACATTATCCGAAGACATGTTGACCGTGGCCGCAATAAGCCCAACATCAAGGCGATCGAGCACCACAACGTAGTCTTTCGAGGTATGAAGCCCATCGGACTTTTGACGACCCGCGTCATCAAAACCCGCTGAAACACTCATCGTAACTTGGCCCCATGGATTGCCGTCGTCGAAGGCGCACGCGGGCGACAACAAAAGAAGCGCCAACAGCCATCTAGTTCTTGAGCGCATCATAGAGCTCCTTCGCCGTTCGGTCGGCGCGTTGCAGATAGGTTTCGTTGGGCTCGGTTCCTCCAGGGATCACCACGACTTTCCCCTTGGCCATCTGCGCGATGGTTTGGGAGGTCTTCGTTGGGTAATAGGCCTCCTGAATCACGACCTTTGCGCCTTGTTCGCGCATCGTTTTCAGGACTTTGGCCATATGACCCGGGTTGGGTTGAATGCCGGGTTTGGGCTCGACTGTGATGATTTGAGCCAGATCGAGCCAGGCGAGCAGGTACGGAAGCGACGCGTGGTAGGCGACGATCTTCCTAGATGCCGCTGGCAACGCGTCGAACTTGGCCTTCCATGACGCCGCCAGGCCATCAGCCTTCTGCGCAAATTCTTTTGCCCGGGCATGAAATCCATTGGCGTGCTTGGGGTCGAGCTTGGCTAATCGATCTCCCAATGCGATCGCGGTTTTCGCCGCAGCCCGCGGATCGTGCAGGAAGTGCGGGTTGCCGCCGGGGTGAATATCACCTTGCGCACGGTCCACCTTGCCCACGGGGACTTCCAGCAACGTCACGAAGTTCGAAGCATCGAAGTAGCCGTCCGAGCCCGGCAAGACCTTGGTATTGCGGGCGTTGGTCAACAAGGCCGGCAACCAGCCGACCTCGAGTTCCAACCCGTTCACCAAGACCAAATCGGCCTTGTTGAGCTGAAGGGTGAGGCTGGGACGAGCATCAACGTAGTGAGGGTCCTGTGACGCTTTGGACATCGCCGCCACTTGGCCATCGGGGCCAACGACATCACGTGCGATCGCGGCCAAATCCGAGGTCGTGGCGACCACGTTCAGGGCGTGAGCCGGTATCGAAAATAAGGTCAAAAAAAGCGTAAGCATAAATCGCATGATTAACTCCTAGTAGGCATGGGCGCCGTGGGCGCCGACCAAGACTTCGAAACCCAACATGACTCCCCAATACCAATCTTGGTCTGAAGGATGATCCGCGAGGCCTTGAAGTCGAATGCGTGAAAAGTGGGATGGATAAAGGCTCGCCTGCACCGACCCGCGGGTTCGCGCGCTTGTCCACGTTGGATCGAGGTAGTCGTTTTCGGTGCCCGTCACGTATTCCGCGCGGGTGCCGACCTCCCAGCTTTTGGACATACGCCAGACCAAATCCGCGTACCCACCAGCGTCGGTCAGCACGTCTCCAGGGATTTGGCGTTTCCTCGCCATGGCTTCGACCTGCAGGCTCAAAGACTCCATGTCGGTGGCATCGACGGGGCGATAGCGCAGGTACAAGTCTGTGCCGTAGATTTCGCTGCGGTTGTCCTTGCCCGTAGGATTGGGTCCAAATTGAGCCGAAAGGCCCCACATGACCGAAAAATCATCGGATACCGGAAAAAACTGTTTCAGCGCGGTCGTGTAAAGCAAGTCCGCAGGGGTTTGAATCCCAAGATCATCGGCACCAAAAAACGAACGCGCACAGCATTCGCCGACACCTTCTGTCGCGGAGCCAACGACCTCGGCATACCAGGGCAATGGGCTCAACCACGACACTTCAGCGCCAAGCCCTCGGCTGCCTTCGCTGCCGAAGAATTTCCCGTTGACCAGGGGTTGATTCAGGAACGACCACGAATGGGGGTGGGTTGGATTGATTCGTCCAAAAGGCGTCAGAAACTGTCCGCCGCGGACCTGCAAATTCGACGGCAGCGCGAGCGTCGTAAAATAAGCCTCTTCGATTTCGACCCCGAATTGCGCAAACACGATGTTCGCATCGAATTTGAAAAACGGATCAACGCTCGACGCAATATGCATCTCGAGTTGTTGAAGCGTGACGCCCGTATGATTGGGGTCGTGGCCGCCCGCCATCTGCGGGGTATCCGAAAAATAGGCTCCGGCCACATCAAGGATCAACGAGATGTCCGGATTCGCGCTCGCTATGCCGCCCGTGGACGGTGCAACCGGGGCGGCCTCGGCGGGCGCATCGGCTGTCAGCGATGCATTGATCGCGGCCAACTCCTCAGGGGTTAGATACGCCTCGGTCACTGGCTCCGCTGTCTGAACAGTCGATTCCACCTCCGGGTTTGGTGTCGGCTCCGCGTCCACCGCGGCTTGCTCTTCCTGTGATTGCACCTCCCCTTCTGAAGGCGCGACAACGGGTGCGCCATCCTGCGCAAACGCAACGGATGACCAGACTGTGAGCACCGCAGCGCTCACCACAAATTTTGCTTTCAAAATAGACCTCGCGTCGGAACGAATTCCGAGACCACTGTTGTGGCGTGCGCAAGGCACGCCTGAACTCTCGATCACCCAGGAGGGGTAAGAAGGCTCAGGCGATGGGGGGTGAAGTCTTCGGGGCGAGCAGCACCAAACGAATGGTCGGCCCGCGAATAGGGGCGTTCAAGCTCTCGGGTTCTAAAACAGTCGCTACAAAAAACGGAGGAGCCAGAACCGAAACCTGATCGGATGAGGTGCCCTGCGCTGATTGAACCAACTGAGCCAGCGCACAATGCTCGTGATGACTATTATGCGTCTCGGACGCTTTGATCTGGGTATTCGCCGAAGCAGGTTCGGCTTCAGCGACGTGCTCATCGGCGTGAATCAGGTCGCCGTGCTCGGCGCAGACGACGTGGACTTCAGTGGTGGTATGCAGGAATGCCCCGAGATAGCCCACGAGGTACACAACGGCCATCAATGCCGCGCCCCCCTTCAGCCAATCTCGAAAACCTGCGATCACAAACACCTCTCTACTCACCCCAAGAATAGCAACAACACGCCCCTTATCAAGAACCAATTATCATTAATGGTGATAAAGGGCAAAACGGCGGCACATGAGCCCGGATTTGGCTACTTTGAAGCAGCTTCGGCGTGGGCAGCGACATGTTTGGCGAGTCGATCTCGGGAGATCTGAATCATACGCCCAACACGACGAGTCTCTTCAAGACGTCGTTCGACCTCGATCGACAGGTCTTCTTGACTGGTGTCTGCCGCCCGTTCTTTCTGAATCTGCTCCAGAACTTCCTCGATCTGGCCGTAGAGCCGATCGCCAGCGGTTTCCACGAAGGTCCTCAGCTTGGCGCCGTAATCGTGAATGAACTTGAGGATCTCCTCTTCAATCTTCTCACCGGCGATGCCCACAGCTCGCACGCCTTCTTCCCGTGCGCGCTCTTTGATCTTCGTGTCGACCTTATCCTTGAGGAAAAAGGCCAAAACAGGCGCCGCAAGGGTCAAAAGTCCGCCCACCAAAGCATTAGCGAGAAAGAAAATCGAGACACCAAACGCGCCAAGCGCAAACACGCCGACGTCGTAGGCGATGGTGTCGACTTCCAGATCGAGATCTCCCGTCACGCCAAGTTCATCGCGAATCGAGTCCACGGTCTCTCGAAGCGAGGCGTTCGTGATTTCGATGATTTGCTCGGCCAACTCCTCAAGCTGATTGGCGATCTGGCTGCCTTCGTCTTCGATGAAATCTTTGAACGTGTCCTGAATGAACTGGGGCAGAAAGCGTTTCACATCTTTTGAGTCGGCGCGCTCGATCTCCACTGGCAGGGCCTCAGAGAACGCCTGAGTGAAGGTTCGCAAGTTGTGGCGAGCCGCCGCTGCGACGTCACCGACTCGATTATCGATAAGGTCGATATTCTCGGCGATGAGTTTCCGTGATTCGTCCATGCGCAGATGGACAGCCTTAATTCGTTTATCCAATTCACCGGCTTCGAGTTTGTACGCCTGGCGCTTGATGCCCAGGTTCTGCTCAATTTGCCCGGCGATACGCATGCCTCCACCAAGGGCAGAGTCCAGGATGATGTAGGCGCGTTGATCGTTTAAGAAGTCGGTGACGTAATTCTGAAAACTCGTGAACGCAGCTGCGGGTTCCTTCCCAGCTTTGCGCGCCGCGAGGGCATCTCGGGCCGAAAAGGCAAAGAGTTCGACCGGTCCAATGATCGCGGCGAGTCTTTCCCGGGCGTAGAGTTCCACTTCCTTGGCGTCTTCGGCCGAAAGTGCGTCAATCTTGCCAAGAACAAATAAAATCCGATTTCGGTTCGCCTTCAGCAAACGGTCTTTGATGAAGACCACCTCGCTCTTCTTGAGGACCTGCGTGGCATCCAGCACGTAGATGATGACATCCGCCCGTGGCAGATACCCGTACGTGATTTCAACCTTCTGGCGCGAGATATCGTTGACACCAGGGGTGTCGACCAAAACCAATCCGTTATCGAGGAAAGGATTGGGGTGCTCGATTTCGACG
>JBFFMO010000088.1:0-9661 GCA_041554035.1 Allomicrovenator sp.
CTACACGTGGTTTCCAGATCGTGGATTTGTGTTGAACGCAGGTGCTGACCTGATTTGTGTGAATCCGATTTCGTTTCGAGACGACGGCAAAAATGCCCCCCCTGCAGCCCATCGCGGGGCGTGGCGTTTCAGTGGAAAGTCCGCCGCACCGGATACGTTATTCGCAAGCGCAGAATGCGTGGACGGGATGCTCGAGGTTCGCGCCGCTAACGACGACTACGATATGTTATTGGGGCGAATCGGTGATTATCATCTGGTCGACTACTCACTCTTTTTTATGGACTTACGGCACAACACGGCGGTTCGTGCGCAGGCTTGGAAAGACGCGCAGGTCGAGTGATGGTAACGCTAATCAACATGCGGGCGCCGATGGTGTCACAGCAAGCGATTGAAACTCAGAAGATTTTTGGAGGACGAATGGAGCTGGTTAATGAACTCAAGCGAATCTACACCAACGATGAACCACGCTGGAATCCCGAAGGCTTCGACGGATTTGCGGAGCATGAGATGGCGGTTTGGAAGTCTTTATCAGATGAACTGAAAACCCTTGCGACGTTCATCGGCCGTGAGCAGACTTTTCCGCATCCGCAGGTTGGGATGCTTTATGGACCCTACGAGTTGGTCGAATGGAATAGCACCGAGGGGACATTTGGGCAGCTTCGTGAATACGACGACTACCCCTACGACAAGGTCGTCAAATTCGGAGACGACACCTACTTGGATGTCGCCGGTCAGCTTGGAGAAGCTGGCGGTGTCTACAATGCCGTAGGACATGATTTGGACGGCGCCAGGCTGACCAGCCCAAGCCTATTGGAGCTGCTTAAATCCGCAGGCTCCTACCGCGTCTGAGGGTAAAAAAAAAAAGACCCAGCGGGCCATGTGGCCGGCTGGGTCTGAGAGGTCATGGCCAACCAAATTTAGCGAATCTTGGCTGCGGGTACGGCCCACTCGATGCACTCGGCAAGCAAGACGGAGTAACCGCTGCCGCCGTCATTGCTGATGTCTTGAACCGTCACGGTTGAACTCGGAGTCGCGAGATCGACTTTCGTGATGTTGTGGTAGCTGCTCGCGCCGCACGACGTCGCGGCGAGGTTAGCACCTGGGATGATGAGGTCGTCGCCAACTTGAGCGTGGTAACGCAGGATGAAGATCGACGACACCGCGGCCGAGAAGTTGAGTGTGACGTCATAACCAACGCCAGCAACGGCGCGTTGGGCGCCTGCAGGCAGGTCAAGGCACGAGGCTGACCACGATGCCTGCGCTGGGTAGGTGGGGTAGAAGGCCGTGATGGACTGAAGCGTGTCTCCAGCGGTCGTGGTGTAAGGAAGCGCGCCCATGTCGACTGCGCGGAATTTCACACATTCGGTGTCTGGCGTGAGGCACGCGTCGTCAGCGAGCACCGAAGTCGTTGGACATTGGCTGGCTGGAACAAACGACATGTTGCCGTCGGCGTCTCGGCAGCAAACTTGGTCTTCGCATAAGAGTGCGTTGGAGACTTGAGCAAATGGGCATGACGATTGGGGAAGGGTCTCGTAACCACTGATCGTCTCGCAACAAACGTCCATCGCGCAGACGTCGGCGGCGACAGGCACCTGTGGCGCCACGCATTGGCCTGCCGGAATCAACTCCACACCCAACTCGCCCTTGCAGCACACTTCGGCACAGAAATCTGCACCGACTTGGCCGTTGGGGCACTGGCTTGCCGGCATGGTTGCGTAGCCACCTGGAATCTTGCAGCAGACCTCGGGATCGTCGATGCACATGTCCGCCGGCGCGAGTGAACCTGCCGGGCAGGCGCTTTCAAGCACCGTCACAAATTGTCCGTCGATTCGGCAGCAGACTTCTTCTTCGAGGCATAGGTCGGGGTCTGCGGATACATCGGTGCACTCGCTTGCTGGGACGGTCACGTAACCAGCGGCTGTCTTGCAGCAGACTTCTTCGTCAAGGCACAAGTCAGGGTCTGTCTGGATATCCGCGCATTCGCTCGCTGGGATCGTGACGTAGCCTGCTGCTGTTTTGCAGCAGACGTCAGCGTCGAGGCACAAGTCAGGGTCCGTCGACACATTATCGCATTGGCTTGCGGGTAGTGTTTGGAAGGTGCCATCGTCATTTTTGCAGCACACGTCGGCGTCAACATCGACGCACATGTCATCCGGGGCAAGCGACCCAGTTGGGCACGCGCTCGAAAGGACGGTTACGAATTGTCCGTCGATGCGACAACAAACTTCGGTATCCACGGGCAAACACAAGTCGGGGTCTGTCGAGACATTGGCGCATTCGCTGGCAGGCAAGGTTTGGAAGGTGCCATCGTCGTTCTTGCAGCAGACATCGTCGTCACACGCGCAAAGTTCATCAGCGACCGTGCTTCCGCCAACCTTTTTACAGTCCGCGGAGGTTTCTGACGAGACGGTCCCGTCCGAGAGCTTGCAGCAAACGACACTGTCGTGCCCCACAGGGTCCGCAGGATTTCCGCATGCCGTGAGGCTCAGGAGGACGAGCGAAGCAAGCGCTAACGAATTTCTCTTAAAACTAGAGTTCGAAGTTTCTGACATCATTTTTCCCATTATTTTGAGGTATCAATTCCAACATGGATCTCGCGAAAAATTCGCGGTCAAAGCTGACGATTAGGATCCATGTATCTGCTGAAGAGCAATGGGTGTGCCACTGAGCGAAGTGCTCTTAAAATAGACGGACTTTTAAAATGACTCGTTTGTGCGAGTCGCAGGAACGACATCAATGTCTGTCTTGGTTGACGGCGTGGGGTGAATTGACCCCAGACGAGCAGACCTGGACGTCGCCGCATTTGGTGTGGATTGGTTCGCGCTTTCATGTGGGTTTGCGTTACAAGTCACGGGTGCAAGCAATGCCTTGGACAACAATGCATTTTGAGGTTGTTGCATGAGTGAAGATGATGCGGTGGCGCTGGGAATCCTGACTCAAGCCGATATTGAGGCGCGTCTGGCTGAACTCGGTCTGGCCGACGGCACAACCGTGTTGGTTCATACGAGCTTAAGCGCACTGGGATGGGTCTGCGGCGGTCCGGTTGCGGTGATTCAGGCCTTGCTGGATGTGGTGGGCAAGACCGGCACCGTCATGATGCCGACTTTTACGGGCCATCTCTCGGATCCAAGCGGCTGGGAAAGTCCCGGAGTCCCCAAAGCATGGTGGTCGACGATCCGAGCGACGATGCCCGGATTTGATCCCCAAACCACCCCAACAAGAGACATGGGCGCGGTGTCGGAGTGTTTCCGCAATTTTCCCGGTGTGCTGCGCTCATCGCATCCCTCGGTCTCCTTCGCCGCTCACGGTCCTGACGCCGAGTTTTTGGTGGGTGACCACGACTTGAATTTCGGGCTGGGAGAACGCAGTCCGCTGGCCCGACTCTACCAGCGAGGCGGGTCCGTGCTTTTATTGGGCGTGGACCATCAGAACAACTCGTCGCTTCATCTGGCTGAATACCGTTGGCAACATATCGACGACACGCAATACCGGGCGGGCGCCCCCGTTTTGGTGGGTGGGAAACGCAAGTGGATCGAATACGACGATGTCGACAATAACCCCGACGATTTTCCACGCATTGGAAAGGCTTTTGAGCGCCAATTTCCGGTGGCGACCCATCAAATTGGGGCGGGGACGGCCAAGCTGATGTTGCAGGCCAATCTGGTAGATTTTGGGGTTTCCTGGATGGACCGACATCGGCCACAACCTGATCACTCGGCCAACATGCCCGAAAATATGCGCAATACATAGCGCTCAAAGTCTTCGGGCGGCCAGGCACGATGGGTCACCAACAGCTCGTACATCGATGGCGACGAGAACGCCCAAATGCCGTCCGCAGCGCGCTCAACTGTCCAATCCGGGTTGAGCATCCCGTCGAGTTCAAGGTGGAAAAAGATGTCCATCAGGAGTTCCAGACGTCGCTGAGTTCGCTCTTCAAAGGCGGCCGCAACCTCTGGATCTCGGTCCCTTTCCCGCTCCATCACCAACGCGATCTCGTGGGTCTCGCCCGCGAAGCGCGTCGTCAGAGAGATGAATCGTCTGACACAGGACACGGGACTGGATACGTCAATCGTCGCATCGAGTTTTCCGTTGATATCGAGGCTGTCATCGACGTGTTTTGTGAGCGCGAGTAAAAGACCTGCACGTGACCCGAAATGAAGGTACACGGCCTGCCTCGAGACTCCAGCCGCACGGGCGACGTCGTTCAGCGAGAATGATGTGGTTCGAGAGTCGACCACCAATTTCCAGGTGGACTCAAGAATCAATGTTCTGGTTTCGGGCGATCCGGTGGACACCTGTCTTCTCCCAATACGGCTTTCCAGTGCCGGGGAGCATACCAATGAACTCTGCGGCCGCAATGTCAAAGTGGCGTGCAGGGTTGCCATGTGGGGGATTGTAGCCACAAATTCGTCATTTTTTGGGGCCTACACTGGCGCATCTGGTCGTTCAAGCCAGCCGAACACGGACTTGCTGGTAGGTGGGCTGTCCACCGTTAGCTTCGTTTTGGCGCATGGTTACGTGATTATCGGTTGGCCTGTCCCTTGCTATTGGGTAAAGACATGCTGTGAATCCTGACCATGATGGAGAGAAAATGCGTTTGAACGTTTTGTTGTTGCTGGCCCTGTTCGCTGCCCTCGGTTGCGCCGAAGATAATTCGGCGAAAGGCACAGAAGAAGACGCTCTCACCTCAGGAAAGGACGATTCGTTCTATCGTCCGACCGAACACGGCCCATTGCGCTTCAGCGCAAAAAACGAAGCCACGATCTCGGATGACGCACGTTTTCATGCCTGGACGTTCACGCTCGGCGACGACGCGACCGTCGATCTGGCGACTGAAGTCAGCACGAACCTCGATTCGGTGATGTACCTCTATCACCGCGAAGATCCAGGCGCTTCGTGGGGCGCTTATATCAAGAAAAACGACGACGACCGTGGCAAGATATCCTCACGAATCAAGCTTGAAGCGGGTGCCGGCGAGTATCGCGTGGTCGTCAAAGCATTCAAAAGCGCCATGCGTGGCTCGTTCAACCTGGCAGCAACGTGCGAAGGCGCGGGATGTGTCGTCGAGGCCAACACGTGCTCAGCCGACACCTACCAGCAGATTCCCGGCGCCCAGGACGTTACCGGAGCATGCGCGACTTCGATCGCCACGGTGCTTTCCAGCCGCCAAGTGTCGACGAGTTCAGGTTCGGTGGACATGACCCAAAAATGTGATCTCAGCGGCATCGAGCTGACGGCGGTCGATTTCTACCGAGGTTGGTGGAGCGGATTCACCGACTTCGAGGAACAATTCGATTACGGCGATGGCATCGAGCTGAATTTTCAGACGAGTCGTCATGAGGCCGGCACGGTGGTGGACTTGGACGCCGGCGGTGATGAAGACGGAATCACTTTCATCTTTGATGCCGACAATCAATTGCTCTCGATGTTTCAGCATAATCAAAGCCCGACCATCGAGTTCTTCTGCGCGGCTGGGACTGCCATCGAGTCGCCAGACGAGGATTGTTTTCAGGACGTGATGTGGGGCATCGGTTATGTCGCCTCAGCCACCGATGAAGGCGAGGGCGTGCTTTCGGAATTCACCGACGAGCTGGTGGTTGGAGCGGTCGCAGCAGGGGTAGAAAAGCTAGGCTACGAAGCGACCGATGTCGGGTCCTACAAAGTATTCTACTTCGAGGGAAATTCGTATGTTGGGACCACGGTCGAGCTTACCGTGAACGGGGAAACCGCGAAATTCACCTTCGTTTATCCCAACGATGAACCTGTTCTTCGATTGATTGAAGCCGGCGAAAAAACTCAATTTGTCTGCGAATAATCCCTTCTTTCTCAATCCCTAAGAACTTCCGATTCATGATATGACACCGGTTCAACAATTGAACCGGTGAACCATGAAGATTGGCATTCCACGAGAAGTGAGCGCGGGTGAGTCTCGCGTTGCGGCTGCGCCCGAAACCGTCGAACGGCTGCGTAAGTTGGGTTTCGATGTGTGGGTCGAACGAGGCGCAGGGCTTGCCGCCTCGTTTTCCGACGACAAATACGAAGAGTCTGGTGCGGCGCTTGGCGACGTGAATGAGGTCTGGGCGGCTGACTTGGTGATCAAGATCAATGCTCCCAATGACACCGAACTCGCCCTCATGTCCGAAGGCTCCCACCTTCTGTGCATGATTTGGCCCAAACAAAATCCCGAATTACTCGAGAAATTACGCTCCCGTGGAATCACGGCGATGGGGCTTGATTGCATTCCCCGGATTTCTCGCGCTCAGGCGATGGACGTCTTGTCGTCGATGGCTGCGATCGCGGGTTATCGCGCCGTCGTCGAGGCCTCAGGCGCGTTCGGCCGCTACATGAGCCAACAGTTCACGGCAGCGGGCTCAACGCCGCCTGCCAACGTTCTGGTCATCGGAGCCGGCGTGGCGGGCCTTTCTGCCATCGCCACGGCATCGCATATGGGAGCCAAGGTCATGGCGTTCGATGTCCGTGAGGCGGTGAAGGAAGAGATTCGCAGCCTCGGTGCGGCCGTCCTAGAACTCGATTTCGAGGAAAGCGGTGACGGCGAGGGCGGTTACGCCAAACAAATGTCGCAGGCGTTCATCGATGCGGAGCTCAAGCTTTTTGAAGATGAAGCCAAGAATTTGGACATCATCATCACCACAGCGATGGTTCCCGGGAAGGCGCCTCTTTTGGTGACCCGCAAGTGCGTAGAAAACATGAAACCGGGCTCGATCATCATCGACCTGGCTGCGGATTCTGGCGGCAATTGTGAACTGACCCAGCCCGGTGAGGTCGTCGAACATAACGGCGTGAAGATCGTCGGTTACACCAATCTGACCTCACGGTTGCCCGCGCATGCCTCGCAGTTTTTTGGACGAAATATCGTCAACCTGCTTGAGCTGACCATGAAAGACGGCGAGTTCCACCTCGACGACAAAGACGAGATCATTCGTGGCGTCTTGGTGACTCGCGATAAAGAACTCATGTGGCCCGCGCCTCGCGTTGAGCCACCCCCCGCGCGCGCCAAAGAACCCGAGGTTGCGCACGTGATGGTGGTCAAGAAGCCCGCGCCGCCAAAATCGGGCGTGGCATCCAAGGTTTTGATGGGGGTTGGTCTCGTTATGGCCGTGTTGATTGGACTCTACGCGCCGCCCGATTTTGTGGAGCATTTCACAGTCTTTGTGCTGGCGTGTTTTGTCGGCTGGCAGGTCGTGTGGAATGTGAACCCGGCGTTGCACACGCCATTGATGAGCGTCACAAACGCCATCAGCGGGATCATCGTCATCGGCGGGATTTTGCAGGCACTTGCGGGAGCGGACACGCTGGTTTTGATCCTGGCCGTGTCCGCGATATTGGTGGCCAGCATCAACATTTTTGGTGGATTTCTGGTGACGCAACGCATGCTCAAGATGTTCCGAGGAGGCGACCGTGCCTGAGTCACTTCAAAGCATTTCTTACCTGATTGCGGGCGTTCTTTTCATTCGCAGTCTCGGCGGGCTCTCGCAGCAAAAAAACGCGCGGATGGGCAACCTGCTCGGCATCCTGGGCATGGCGCTCGCCCTGGCCATCACCTTTGGACAGGGAAAACCCTACGCATGGGAGTGGGCGATTCCGGCTCTCTTGGTGGGCGGTTTTATCGGTTGGCTCGCCGCGTCCAAGGTCGAGATGACCGCGATGCCTGAGCTGGTTGCGATCCTGCACTCTTTTGTTGGACTTGCGGCCGTGCTGGTGGGGTTTGCGACGTATCTTGCGCCGTCGACTCACGCCACGGCAGCTGAAGCCAATATTCACCTCATCGAGGTTTTTGCCGCCATTGCGATTGGCGCGGTAACCCTGATGGGGTCGATCATCGCTTGGGCAAAACTGCGTGGCACGATTGGCGGCTCGCCGCTGCTTTTGCCTGGTCGGCATGTCTTGAATCTGGCGCTGGTGAGTGGCCTGGTGGTGATGGGCTTCTTTTTCGTACAGGAAGGCCACAGCGAGCTCGCCCTTCAGCTCCTGATGGGCAATGCGCTTCTATCGACGTTGTTGGGACTGCATTTGGTGTTGGCCATTGGCGGTGCGGACATGCCGGTGGTCGTTTCCTTGCTCAACAGTTATTCCGGCTGGGCGGCTTCGGCCGCTGGATTCATGCTGAATAACGATCTGCTGATCGTGACCGGAGCGCTTGTGGGCTCGTCGGGAGCGATTTTGAGCTACATCATGTGCCGCGGCATGAATCGTTCGATCTGGAACGTTGTTTTCGGTGGATTTGGAGCCGTGAAAAAGGGGCCCGCCGGCCCCCCTCGTGAACACGGTGAAGTGATTTCGGCCGATGCAGGGCAAGTCGCTGCGGCGCTCATGAAAGCCAAAGTCGTGGTGATTATTCCAGGTTACGGCATGGCGGTCGCCCGCGCTCAACATGCTGTTTCCGAGCTGACGCGTCGCCTCAATGATAACGGCTGCGAGGTCCTCTTTGGTGTGCACGAGGTCGCGGGCCGCATGCCCGGCCACATGAACGTTCTGCTGGCCGAGGCAGACATTCCCTACGACGTCGTGCTGGAGCGAGAGCACGTGAATCCGCGGATGGCCGGAGCCGATGTGACGCTTGTGATTGGCGCCAACGATATCGTCAATCCCGACGCACTCACCGATGAATCATCGCCGATCTTTGGTATGCCGCAGCTCGAAGTCTGGGACTCAAAATGCGTGGTCGTCTTCAAGCGGTCGATGTCTCCCGGATATGCCGGCGTGCATAACCCACTCTTTTTTCGACCCAACACCTGGATGTATTTTGGAGACGCTCGCGAGGGTGTGGACAATTTGCTCAAGCACCTATGAGCTTAACTCAGACGGGGCGTGAAGACCTGCTTCGCGCGATATAGGCTTGGTTTGAGTCTCCGGACGCCTCGTAAACGCGGGCAGCCAACTCATAGACATCGCGTGCCTCGGTTGGTGAATGGCCGGCAAGGCGTGAGGCAGCGAATTCGAGCGTCAACGCGAGGTCGAGCCAATGCACATGCGTCTGAGGAAAGTCGTTCTTGAGCCGTTGAAGCTCAAGTTTCACGGCCTCGATATCCTCACGCAGCACCGCCACCCAGAGCAGCCCGACATCCCGCATGATGCGGGTTTGGTCGACATCAGCGTCCGACGTCAGAGAGCAGGCTTCGTGGAAGAGCCGCACGGCATGCGGCAAGTCTTCACGGCCCGCGGCGAGTACGCCAAGCCCAAATGAGCTCACGCTGGTGCTCGCTCCGATACGTTTTTGAAGTTCGTTGGCTCGCTGATAATAGGCGTTAGCAAGCTCGTATTCGTTGGCTTGAAACGCGCAACGCGCCTGCAACACGAGCGCCTGAGCAAGGGTTTCAAAGTCACCGGCAATCTCGGCTTCACTGGCGGCGAGTCTGGCGAACTCCTTTGCCTGAGGCCAGTTGCGACGATGAATCGCTGAGCGACACCTGAGGGTTCGGTAAACGCATTCGAAACGCCCTTTCGAAACCCAAGCTTCGAAGCGATGTAAGAGGCGGTCGGCCAAACCGGCATCGGCGCAATGAAGCAGCAGGTCGACCAATTCCAACTCAGACTTGATGTCGAGTCCTGCTGGCCTCTTGAGGGCCAGTTCCGCGGCCTCCTGTGCGTATTTTCCAAAATCAGGATCACCGCATCGCAGCAGTTCCCGTGACAAAGCTGC
>JBFFMO010000089.1:0-9645 GCA_041554035.1 Allomicrovenator sp.
ACCGACTTTGAAGAAGGCTGGGGCGTCGACGGACTGGTCCACGAAGTCAGAGCATTGGTCGAATCCGGCGTTCACGCATTGGGATTAGCCGCACTCGATGATTCAGGGAAACCCCGTTATAACAACGCCATCGCGTCATTATGTGTTGCAGCAGGCATGCCCGTTGCGGCGCTGACACCGCTGGAAATGGCCCGCTGGGTTGGTGAGAAGATTAAGGGGCGAGCATGACACAACGACCGTTTATCGACCCACTGGTTGTGGCGACTTTGACTGAAGCTGCACCTGGCCGAATCCAGAAGAAATTGGATGCCGACCCCAAGCTTTCCGAGGCCTGGACCTGGGTCGCTTTGGAAGCGTCTTGGGAAATCGACACAGGAAGCGAAAAAGTCACACTCATGGCCGCATCGGGCGGCGCCATTGGCGTAACAGGCATGGTGCAGTGCTCATGCCTCTTGAGCCCACGGTGTCTACACGTACTTGCGGTCATCCACGCCCTACCCCTGCGTGATGCATCCGCCGAAACCGAGGAAGAACCCACCTCGGAAGACAACGCCGATGGCGTAGCCAGAAGCACGCCAACGGCGGAGCAGGACGAAGTTCCAATCACGATCATCGAGCCTGCAGCCAGGGCAGCGGCCGAAGTCGCGTTGAGAGCTGCCGGACGTTTATTGGAACGCGGTGCGGCCAATGCCAGCCTGACCGTTTCCAACGAGTTATTGAGGGCTGTTCATTCGGCGCGAATCCACGGATTGCACCGCATGTCAGCGGCGGGACTTCGTGTCGCTGAATCGATCCGAATGTACCGCGAGGGCGCACCTGCATTCGACCGCGACCGCTTGCTGCTGGAATTTCGTGAATTGGTCACGGTCGCACATGCGCTTTCGCAGCCTGAAACCGACGCCAGTGGATTTGTAGGCACGGCTCGACGCAAGTATCGCGACGTCGGCTCAAAGAAGCTCACGGGCATTCTGGTGGACCCTATACTGACCAAAACCGGCTACGCGGGCACCGTCACGTATCTGGCCGACCCAGACGGTGTTTTTTGGACCCTTTCCGATGTCGCTCCAGGCAACGGTTCGCGGGCGCTTGGCGCCTACGACGGTGGCGTTTCGATTGGTGACGTGAAGTCTGCTCCACGCGCCATTTGTCGCGGTGGATTGCTTTTGCAGGGCGCCACAGGCAGCGATGATGGCCGCCTGGGCAGCGGCAAAGCCGTAAAAGCCGTGACACTAAAAGGCACTCCTGTCGCCGACTGGCCGATGTGGAAAGAACCGTTTGATGAGCAGTTGGCGCGCTCCTTCGCCTCCGGTCAGCTTTTTGACCGGCGCGCGGGCGACGACCTCATCTTCTTTCGCGCCGTGGTCGTGGGCGTTCATGGCGACAATTTGATTGTCCAAGAAACGACCACGGGCCGAGCCATTCGGCTGCAACCCCCGACCACAAGCGCGGGACTAAAATTCCTGTCCAATTTGAAATTATTGGGACGCGCAGCGGGTCTCGAAGCGTTTTTTGTCGCCCGTCGTTCCGACGATGCCCGAGACGGCTTCAACGCTTTGGCGATTTATGCCGCACCCGACGCAGCACGCACACTAAACCTGCCCGACGAGGTCGGCGGATTGGTGAATCTTGGCCTGGACACGTTGAAACCCGAACACCTTGGCGGGCTAAGCCAACACCCAGTCGATGTCGTGATGCAAGGAGAAGGCGTTCAAGACCCCCTTCATGCGCTCCGCCAACGCGTATCGAGTGTCGTTCAAGGCGGCCGTTTTGTATTCCACGCCGGCGCGTCCCACGCCGTCAAACGCGATGCGTCGCGCCTGAACGCTCAATTCATGCACACCGCCGCCGACCTTTTAAGCGAATTATTAGATCGCGCCCAATTTGCCGAACGCGACGTTTCCGGACGACTCGACCGCACCGACCCCGTCGGTTTTGCCGTCGCTTGGTGCGCCGCCGCCACCTACCTGCAAGCCGCCGAAGCCTCGCTCGCCCGCGCAGGCGCTCTCTAGGTTAGCCCTGCTGCGACTTTCGATGGATACGCAGGATGTGAATTCCGATTTTTTGCGACGAAACACATCCACTGATGGCCTGTGAGACTCGCTTGAGTTGGACCGCTTTGCAGACTCAGTAAGTCACCTGGGTCAATCCCTGCGGCGAGTCGTTACCGGTGCCCACACCATTGCCCAACTGGCCATAATTATTGCTGCCCCAACATGAAATCACGCCGTTACGCTCAGCGCATGCGTGAACGGGGCTCAATCCGAAGGTGTCGACCGAAGTCAGTACGGTGACCGGCGTCAATGACGAGGTTCCAGCAAACCCAAGCATAATTCCGTAATTACCCCCAACACATTTCAATGTGCCCGCGGCGAGGAAACACGTATTTGAACGTCCCAGCTCAAGCTCGGTGAACGATGCCGGAACCGCCGTCGCAGCGGCTGCGCTCCACTCATCGGTGGTCGTCCCACGTCCAAGTTGCCCCGACCCATTATTGCCAAAACACTTCAGGGTGCCGTTATGCAGGGCGCAGGTGTGGGCAATTGGCCCCCAGAGGTCGGTTGTATTCGCGCCCAATGCTTGAACCTGAACAGGAGACGTGAGGTCATCGAAGGTGCCGAAATTTGTCGATACGCCGCATTGCCCCGAAAGGTTGCTGCCCCAACACTTCAAAGCACCGTTTTGCACGGCACACGTGGACATCTCGCCCACAAGGATCTTCGTCACTCCGGACTCAAGACCTGGCACGGTGGTTGGGTCATCCACATTGGAAAAATCGCTGAATCCAAGGCCGAGCTGACCCGCAGAATTGGAGCCCCAGCATTTCGCGGCACCGTTTTGCACCACGCACATATGGCCGAGTCCGCCAGAGATGCTTGTGACACCCCCACTGAGGATCGTGGTCGGGATATGTGTATTCTGTTTGGCAATGTCTCCAGTGCCCCAGCACTTCAAGTCATTTGCCTGCACCGCACATGCGAAATCATAACCGGTCGTCAACTGGCTCACATTCGAGGTCAATCCGGGCGGCGTTGTGGGTGGATGGACCGAACGAAACCCGGTGGTGCTCGAGCCAATCACGCCCGAGCGATTATGTCCCCAGCACCGCACACCACCAAGTCGTGTGCGAACACAGGTGTATTCGTAACTGGCTCGAATCAGAAGCTCCCATTCAAATACAAAGGGTGTCGAAGTCTTGGTCGGGCCGCTCAGGTCGCCGTCATAGGGCGTGACCCTGCACATGACAGACTCGCCGGCGTCGTAATTTGAGAAGGTCGCGCCCGACCCCGAAACCGCGCCGTTTACCAGCCACTCAATGGTCGATTGGTCGGCGTCACCGTCGGGGTCGTCGAACGTGTAAAGACACGTCAGGGGGTCACCGGGCTGCGTTGGGGCAGATGGCGAAATGCGGACATTAGAGGCGGAAGGCGCCTTGTTGATTCCGAGTACATTGACTTCAGAGGATTGAGTTGCGGACGTCTCTTGATTGGAACACTCAACACTCAATATGCAGCTTTGATCGGCCTGATTCGTGGACGGCATCCATCGGTAGGCGTTGCCTTGAATGATGCCATTGCACGTGTCATCAAGGCCTTTCATGATCGTGACGGCTGCTCCTTCGGGATCCGAACATTCGACCTGATAAACCAGCGGAGTGGCCTCCGTGGCTTCGGTCGGCGGGACCGAGGTAATGACCGGTTCGGGACGCACGCACTCAATCGAAAGCACACCTTCACCCACCAGACCCGCGTCATCTTTAACGCTCATGTTGGCGATGCAACTTAGGGTCTGCTGCGGGCAAAGCCATGTCGCGCGGCCGCTCGTGGCGATGACCTGCACTTCAAAAGGACAGTCCGTGTCGACCAGTCCGAAGCTTAACGCGTCACCATCGGGGTCGCTCGCCTCAAGGTCAAAAGCCCCCGATTCCCCACGTGCAATGGATTCAGTCTCAGGAAGGTTCAGGAAAGTTGGCGCGCGGTTGGACCCGTTATTTTCAGAAGCATCCACGCCGGCATCGTCACCGATATCCAAGTCCATATCAGCCGTAGGCGTTGGTTTTTGCTTCTTGGTCGTGTCATCGCCACAGCTCATGATAAAAAACGCGATCAAGAGAAATGAAAGTTTCATGGTGTCCTCCGAGATACCCAAATAGTTCTATGTCTTTATGGGCCTGAATCGAAATGAAACTTTCTGAAATCAATTGATTCACATCTGCGCGCGGAAAATTCGGGGTGCACCGGTTGAAGACTCACCAAGAGTCTTTTGACCGAAGCCAAGCTTTAGGAGCTGATGGTATGAAAAGTACCGCCGCTGCGGCCTGGGCAGCGCCTTTAAGCGAGTCATGACCAACGCCATGGCGTTGCGGGCCAGACGAAGCTAAACCATCGCAACTTCGGCTTAAAGAAGCCCAAGGACACTCTGGTCCGCTTGACTTGGGGTTCGCGCGCCATTAACAGGATACTTTGAATTTTTGAACACGTTGTTCGTCTTGAGCGAACAACAAAAAGGGCAACTATTGGCCCAGCCCAAAAAGGATGAATGATGAAGAAATTATTGGTTTTGTTTTCAGTGACTTTGATGGCTGTCGCATGTGGCGACGACGCAACAAAAAGCTCAAGTACTCCAAGCAATAACGGTACGACCGCCAACAATTCAACGGGCGAAATGCTCGTTAAACCCGGCACCACCGAGGCTTGTGGTCTCACTGGGCGCGTGGGCGACACCGATTGTCTGAATGGCGCGCTTACGTGCCAGGCCGGCCAGTACTGCAACGTGGAGGAGATCACCTGTTCGGTTGGGTGCACTTCGGATAATAACTGCGCCTCAAATCAGTTCTGTGACCTCACCATGGGAAGCCCTGGAACCTGCTTGAATTGCGTGGTCTACACTCCAACCTCGTCGGGCAACAACACCACTTCAAACAACACGACAAACAACACTCCTACAGGCGTGTCGGCCGCTTGCGAGACGATCATCAACGCGGGTGTGACTTGCGAACTGGTTCCAGCCAACCAGGCCGCCGCAGCGAAGACCGCTTGCACTGCCGATACTTCGGGAGACGTGGCTCTCGTGCTCACCTGCGTCAACGCAGCTAACGGCGATTGCGCACAAATAACGGAATGTGTGGGCGGCGATGTGCCCGTTGAAACCGGTTGCCAGACTGACGACCAATGCGAAACCGAAGCCGGCCAGTTCCACGAAATTTGCTCAGGTGGATTGTGCCAGTTTGGATGTCGTTTAGACGTCGATTGCGGCCTCGACTACCTCTGTGATTTGGACCTTGGACCGGGCGACGCGGGCGTTTGTGTCCCCGACTTCTAGTTTCGGCTTTTAAATCAGCCATCTACAGCTCGTCGCGGAATTTCCGGACGAGCTTTTTTTTTGGGCTTTTTCAAGCGTCTTTGACGACGGATATTTGAAATACTTCGCCCTCGCCAATGCGGCCCCTGTGGCCGGCGCGGCTATTCTTTTTGAAGTGGCGACGGCACGTAGACCGTTGAAGCGGGAGCCTGAGCCGCCGCGGCAAGGGCTTCCAACACGTCCACCAGGGCTTCGCGCAACGCACCGACCTCGCTTGCCAGACGCTCGCCCTTAAGTGACTCGTGCATATCGTCGAGCTTCTGCACCAGACCGGTCAAAGGAGCTGCGACACGTGCGATCGGGTCCTCCGCCCCCCCCATCATATTGCGCCGCATAAATTCGCGTTTCATGGTCTCCCAACGCGATTTCGCATCCTCGGACATCCGTCCCCGCATCTCGGCCAATTTCAGAAGGTTTTGTTCCGCGCCCTTGGTCAGCGTCTGAGACTCCCCAACATAATGATCATCGATCAGCGCTTGAAGCTCCTCGTCGTTCATCGCGGCCACCACACGTTCCGTGAGGCGAGCCATGTTGCGGTAGGAACCCTGCAGCTGAAATGGTGGTTCCGTGCGGTAATCATCGTCTTGAGAAGCTGACGCGATATAGGCCTGATTGACCATCAACAAGATATTCTGCACAACCAGCAAGCGTTGGAAGACTGCGATAATCTCGCCCGCCTCCACCGATGAATAGTCGTGGTCCATCTCCGTCAAGGCAATGGACTCTCCCTGGGCCATCCGGATGAATCGCTGCAAGTCAGCGCGGTCGCGTGTCGCAAGCGGTGCGAGCACGGGATTTGAAGTCAGGGCATTTTCCAAATAACTGAGCGCAAAGACGTCCTCGCGGCCATTCAGAATATCGCCAAGGTTATAGGTATCCGCCCGGTTTGCGAGCATGTCCGGAATACGAAAACGCTGACCGGCTTCGTTGTAAGGATTGCCTGCCATCACCACCGCAAAACGCTTACCGCGCATATCATAGGTGCGCGTTCGTCCCTTCCAAACCCCTTCGATACGGCGGGTGGCATCGCATAACGAAATAAATTTCTGCAGAAATTCTGAATCCGTGTGCTGAATATCGTCCAAATAGAGCAAAACATTATTGCCCATTTCCAGCGCTAAATTGACTTTCTCAACCTCTTGCCGAGCTGTCGCATTCGGAGCCTCCGCAGGGTCGAGTGAAGTCACACTGTGGCCAAGCGAGGGTCCATTCACCTTCACAAATACGAGCCCAAGGCGTTGGGCGATATACTCCATCAATGTCGTCTTGTCATAACCAGGGGGCGATATCAGAAGGAGCAGACCGCTTCTATCCGAGCGTCCTCCGTCTCCAAGCGCCCCGAGCTGTTTGGCCAAATTATTGCCAATTAAAGGCAAATACACTTCGTCGATGAGGCGGTTTCTTACAAAGGTACTCAAGACCTGCGGTTTGAGCTCAGCCAGGCGTAACTTGCGTCGCTCCGTGACCAGCACTTCGTGCATGCGTCGCCGATAATCTCGGTACGCAGGCACCTGCACATCCACAAAAGACCGAAGCCTCGCCAAAAACTCGTCGAGTCGAATCGATAATTTTTGATCAAGTATTCGCGGATGTTGACCCAAAATATTGGGAATCACGACATCCACACGGGTCGAACTAAATTGAACAGAAAGCGTATCCTCCACGATCAAAAGCGCGACCACCTCCGGTACGCTACGCGACAGACCAGCAAGCTGGGGATTCTTGGCGATGAAGCCCTCAATCCAGCTCGCCACAAGCCCGAAACGCGCCGAGGGCTCATCCTTTAATTTCTCCACATCAGCGCGGAAATCATTCAAGGTATTTTCGCGATTCAGATGTTCCAAGAAAGCCGCCCGCAAGGTCGACGCGTCGTCGCTGAACACAAAATGAGGCGTCACTTCCACCAATTCTTCCGCAAGATAATGCCCGGCCTCTAGCGAAAGCTGAGGTCCGTCTTCTTGCAGCAGGCCTAGCTCCAGTCCAAACGCCTCAAGTTCAGTGGCAAAGACCTCTCCGAGCTCCCGCAATGGACCGTGGTGTTCGAGCGTTTTCCTGAGTCGACCAAAGCTCTGCGCTCGGCGGCCCCAGGTCGTTTGAAAATTAGACTTGCCTCTGAGCGACCAAAAAAGCGTGGCCAATGCACGGGCGCGAGGACTGAAGCGGAGCAATCCACTGGTCAGATACATGCCCAGGACTTTTTCAAGGATCAGAGCCGCATCCGCGTCGTGCACACCTCGCTCATATCCTTCGTCGTAACGCGCTTCGATGGCCTTTCGAATGACGGGACTTAACCCCTGCTCCTGCAAACACGCCTGATGCAAGCCCTGCAGGCCCAATTCTGAAGCCCCGGATTCCGCGTCAAACAAAATCGTCGCAGCCAGATATTCGGCCCGATAAATATCGGGTGATTCGGAAACCAAGGTTTGATTCCAGAAGGCACGCGTGCTCTGAAATTCCGGGTCTTCTACGGGCTCAAAAAACTCCGTACCCGTGACGTGCAACATCATGATGCCGTCGCGAGGAACCATCGTCAGTTCCACGTCATGCGTGTTCACACTGAAGCGATGCTCCCCAAGCCGAATCACGTCATCGCCACCCTCAAAAAGGTCGAGACGGTCACGCAAGGAACGAATCGCTTCGTCTTTTGCCGTGCGCAATTGGGTTTGTACATCGTCGGCCGCAACCGGATCTTGCAATTCACGAAGATTGGCCACCAATTCGCGCACTTTAAGGACCATCGGATCCGCAGCAAAGTAGGCGTTTAACGTATCAATATCCTGCATGCGTGCGGTTCGACGCCCAATCCCTGCCATGATGCGCTCGGCCGCCTGCACAGTGTTGTGCGCTCGACGGCGGCGCTCCTCAAGCAGGCTTTGTTTGCGGTTTTCGAAGACCTCATAGACGCTCTCCCGCTGTTCAGCGAGCTGCACCAAAAACGGCTCAAATTCACTGAATCGGCTCTCCAATTCCTCCATCTGAATCATCAACCGCGTGAGCATTTCATCGCATTTTTCGGGCGAATCGCTCATGCTCACGGCACTCTGAACGGTCTGTCCGAAGAGTTGGAATTGAATGCCAAACTCGGCCTGCCCCTCCGCTTCAAGCAAGCTTTTTCGCTTCCCGTCCAACAAGGCGCGCGCCCGGTTTTGCAGGCTCAACACCTCGGAGATCCCTTCCAGAATTCGAGTCCGTGCTGTCGGGTCTTCGATCTGCAACCCGGCCACAACATCGGTCAAAAGCGTGAGTCCTTCGCCGATTTTATCCAATCGGGTACGGAGGTTTTTTGCCTCCACCGTGTCTTTGACTTGTTGGACTTCAGACACCAGATCTTCGATCGATTTTTTGTAGGGAGAAAGCGAATCGTCAGCGAGCAAAAACCCAGCCGTAGCCTTGCTCAGATGGTCAAATTTCTCGACCACTTCTGCTTCGAGTTCACTGAGCCGTCCGGCATCGATGTAGCGAACCTCCTGCATCGTAATCAGCCGCCCCCTGAGCGCGTGCAGCTGACCTAGACCGTCGATAAAGCGCTGCAACTCTTTCCAATCGTCAAAGCGCACGTCGCGAAGAATCGCTTCCTGCTGCGCCTCAACATCTGTGAGGGCTTTTGACGCCTTCGCCTTGAGTTCGGTCACTTTCACGAACTCATCAATAATGAGCTCCGCCGTTTTGGCGATGTCTTTAAAGACGTCCCCTAACCCTTCGGCTTCGGGATCATCGATCCAGAAATACCCATCCCGAGTTCGCTGCACGGCTTGGATAAGCGACTCGTAAACACCCATCGTGGGTTGCTGATTATTGACCATGCGCACCACGGTCAACGCTTCGGAAATGCCGCGAACCAGGTCTGCGTTTCCGACCCGAGACAAGAATGAACCATCGCTTGGCTGCGCCGCCGCGTGCTCGTCGCTGACAAACGGGCTCTGCCAAATTTGAAGTGGGTGAACACGTGTCGGCTCAGTCCCAGCGGCTCGAAAAACGATCAACGCCCCATCACTAAAAAGCGAATACCCATGACAATGAATCGGGTTTTGGACCTCTTTTCGGATCAGGTTATAGGCGAGCAAAATATAGCGGCCGTCTTTGGGCCGGTAGAATACAAAGAGGACATCCTCACCGTTTGGCGATCGAATCGACTCCGCAAAACGCATCCCCGTGATATCCGCATCAAATCCACGATGCTCACCATCTGCGAGCACATAACCGCCCGGAAAAATAACCCCATGGTCTTCCGGCAATTGAATACAAGACTGGCCAATCGCATCAATTCGAACGACAGACTGCGTCACC
>JBFFMO010000090.1:0-9611 GCA_041554035.1 Allomicrovenator sp.
CCAGACGCATATCATCACGTTGGTGGCTGGCTACAATCTGCCTTATGGCTTCGATGTTTCTGCACGATTCCGTTTGACCACGGGCGTGCCAGCGACGCCCGTCGTTGGAAGCTCGTATAATTCAGACACCGATCGTTATGAGGCGATCTACGGAGAGCGCGGTTCGGTGCGCGAAGCGACGTTCCATCAACTCGATCTGCGTATCGACAAGAAATTTGTTTTCGACACCTGGTTGCTTGGATTCTACCTCGACGTTCAGAATGTCTATAATCAGGAAAACCAAGAAGGCACGCGCTACAACTACGACTTCACAGATTCCGCTCCGGTTACCGGGCTTCCCATCTTGCCGACCCTGGGCATAAGCGCGCAGTTCTAGCCTTCCGGCTTGCTATTTGACCTTCTATTTCGCTATCAAAGGGCGGTTTAAGGAGGTCCTTCATGAAATTCCTGTCTGCATTTTTGATTGCCGCCACGCTGTGTACGTTCGCGTCGACGGCTTCCGCTCAAGATCCCCTCTCGTTGAAACTCGCGGTTGGCCTGAAGGGCGGGCTTGCGGGCTCGGCTGCTAGCGGCGTGCCTGAAAGTGATGTGTGGAATGTCGCTGGCACCGATGGCATCTACGATCCAAACGTTTTCCCGGCTTTCGGGCTCGGGGGCAGCGTCGGTTTGTCGTTTGAAGCACGATTGATGGATTTGATCGGGCTCGAGTCCGGAGTGTACCTTTCTTACGACAACGGTGATGGTTTTCAGGACATCAACGATGGGTTTGGAAACAAAATCGCAACCGTGAATCAAGAGCAACGCACGACCTCGATTCACGTGCCGCTGCTCGCGAAGTTCGTGGTGCCAGGTGCCGTGGTGAGACCCGCATTTGGGCTTGGCGTCGAGTTTGTGATGCAGCAGGACACCAAGTTCACACAGGATCCAGATGATATTTATTCTAATCCACACACGGCTGAGACCTCCAGCTACACGCTGGGCATGCTCACGGCTGGTTTAGAGTTCAATGTCGGTGTCGTACGTATCCCTCTTGAACTTCGTCTCGGCTACAACCTTGGTTTTGGCTCCACGACCGGCGACCGAGTTCGCAGCGAAGGCAACAACTACAAGACCGCGACCATCATCTACGACGGTGAATACCAGGGCCATTTTGGGCTCTTCACCGGTATCGTGTACGACTACGAACTTTTCCTTTAGGTCGTCCATGATCAACCGTCCCCCGGAACCCTCTCCGGAAGTCATCGCGGCCATCGACCTTGGGTCGAATAGCTTCCACATGGTCATCGCCCGCATGGTGGACGGCGAGCTCCAGATCATCGATCGCATCAAAGAAATGGTGCGATTGGCCGATGGACTTCAAAAAGACAACACACTCGATGTCGCGTCGCAGGCGCGCGCGCTTCAGGCGTTGGACCGTTTTGCTGAACGACTTCGTGCGATGCCTGATGGCAGCGTTCGAGCCGTCGGCACAAACACGCTGCGCAAAGCCGTCAACACGCGGACCTTCCTCAAACAAGCCGAGGCCGTCCTTGGGCATCCCATCGAAGTGGTGGCCGGGGCCGAGGAAGCACGACTGATTTACCTCGGTGTTGCCAATTCGATTGGACCCGGTGGCGGACGTCGGCTCGTGATGGATATCGGCGGTGGCTCGACCGAATTCATCATCGGTCAGGGATTTGACCCGCTGATCCGCGAGAGCAAGTACATGGGATGTGTTTCGTTTTCGAAACGCTATTTCCCAGAAGGCGTCATCAATAAACGCGGTTTCGACAAAGCGATAATTGCGGCTCAACAGGAATTGCGGCCCAGCGAAAAGAGCTACAAAGATCTGGGCTGGCAGACCGCTGTGGGTTCGTCCGGCACGGTGCGTGCCGTTCATGAGGTCATCACCGCCAACGGTATCGACAAAAATATCACCTACAAGGCGCTCAAAACCTTGAGGCAGATGCTGATTGATGCCGGAAAAATCAGCCAAATCGAGTCGCTAAAAGGACTGCCAGCAGGCCGCGCCGAAGTGCTCCCCGGTGGCTTGGCGATCATGTTAGGCGCGTTTCGATCCCTTAAGATTCAGGAGATGACCGTCTCTGATGGGGCGCTCCGTGAAGGGCTCCTGCACGATTTGGTGGGACGGTTTCGGCATGTCGATATTCGAGACCAGACGATCCGTTTGCTCGCCACAAAAAACCAGGTCGATGCCGATCACGCTTACCGTGTTGAAGCCACGGCCGTGATGTTGCTCGAACAGGTTGCGCAGGACTGGGGCTTGGTTGCAGAAAGGTGCGAAACGTACCTGCGATGGGCTTGCCAGATTCACGAAATTGGCCTGTCGATCGCGCACAGTCGCTATCATAAACATGGCTCCTATTTGGTCGAACACTCCGATATGGCGGGCTTTTCGCGCGACGACCAGAAGGTGCTCTGGGCCATGATTCGTAGCCATCGGCGCTCGTTTAAAGCCCATCGATTCGTCGACTTGCACGCGCCCTATAACGAGGTCGCACCTCGCCTGACGGCGTTGCTGCGATTGGCGGTACTTTTTAATCGAAGCCGGCGTGACGAAGCCGCGCCCGAAGTTACGATCAAAGTTCGTGACAGCACCGGTGTTCGGCTGAAGTTTCCAGATGGGTTCCTCTACGAATCGCCCCTGATGAGCGCGGATTTGGCCGAAGAGGCAAATTACGTGAAACCCTTCTTCGACTTGCGCTACCGCTGAATCATCGACGATTTCGTGCCCTGTAACGCCCTGCTAGGATGTTTCTGTTTTGGTGCGCGCGCACGAGTCGCAGCCAGTGTTGGTGTCGCGACGGGAACCCGACGGGAGTTTGTATGAGAAGAATTTGGGTTGCGGCGGTGTTCTTGTCGGGCTGCTCGCTCTTCGACTCTCTCGACGTGGTTTACGAGCCGGGAATGGTGGATTCCGGCGATGTCGCGGTCGAACTCGATGGTCAATTCGACGCCGATATGTCTATCGATGACACAGGAGACGTCGCCACGGACATGGCGACAGCCTCCGATATGTCGGCGGATACCGGTATCTGTGTCCTCGAATTCCCACGCATCAATATCCCGACAGGTGGGATTTGTTCCACGATTCCCGCAATGACCCTGGCCGCGGCGTGTGACGTCGTGGAACAAAGCGGATGCCCGGCCGACTCCTATTGTGCCGTGACGTTTAACGGCATGGGGCTGACAACAAATTGCCTCGACTACGACGACCCTTGCGAGTTCATCCCGCGCGGCGAGACGTGTATCGCTCGGCAAGAGGACGGCTCGATCCTACAGTTGGGCGTCTGTTATCCCGGTGGAACCTGCAGAGCTTTGAAAGGCGGCGAGGATACCACCGCATGCGTTGGATATTGTGAGCTGGCAACGGGTTTGGGGTGCGAAACCGACGAATACTGCCTTTCCTTCGACGATGACATGAGCGCGATGGGTGTCGGGCGCTGCGGAGCCCCTACAGCAGGCTGCCTCTAGCCTGGAAAGCGCATCTCTGTGACTTAGCGAACACCACCGGATGCTGTTAAGATGAGCCGAGCCGTTATGGAGTGTTGTGTATGAGAGGAATTTGGGTCTTGGCAGTGCTTTTGTCGGGCTGTTCGCTCTTCGACTCGTTGGACGTGGTCTACGAGTCAGGGATGGCGGACTCCGGTGATGTTGGGACGAATTCCGATATGAATCTTGATGTACAGGTGGGCGCCGACATGTCCACCGATGCCACCGACATGCAAGCCGACCTCGTCTCCGACATGTCCACGGACACCTCGCCTGACATGGTCGCCGACATTTCGGAAGACTCGGGTGATATGGCGACGTGTCTCAGCGAATTGCCGCGCACTGTGATTCCCGCGGGCATCGCGTGCCAGACCATTCCTCAAGAGACGGGGGTTGCGACCTGCGACGTCGTTGCACAGACCGGTTGCCCAGCGGGCGAATATTGCGACTTGCTTCCGTTTAGCCAAACGGCATTCAAGACCGTGTGTCGCGACGGCCTGAGCGTCACAGACAATACCTGTGAATTTGTCGCCTATGACGACCCATGTACCAGCCGTGCGACCGTGAATGACCCGCCAGAGCCACAGGGAACCTGCTATCCAGGAAGTGTCTGTCGCGGCGTGAAGCCTGCGGACCTGACGTCTCCGTGTTCCAGATTTTGCGTTCTGGAGTCTGCCAAAGGCTGCAACCCGGCCGAGTATTGTGTGCCCATCGCGACCCAATACAGCGTGTTTGGCGTTGGCCGATGCGCCACCGACCCCACGGATTGTCCCTGAAAGCGGATAAGTAAGTGAACACTAACTTGGGGGTTGACACAGTGCGTCAATATGGCTTCAATGCGTCGACTTAAGACTTGCCCTGGGAGTGAAGATGGCTGTGGATAAATTAGTTTCGGTGAAAATCGACGATGGAATCGCCTACATTTGTGTGGATATCCAGGGAGAGAGCGTGAACACGCTATCCCCCGCGATGTCCGAAAGAATGGGCGAGATTCTGACGGATTTGAAGAGTCAGAAAAACCTTGAAGGCGCCGTGGTCTACAGCGGAAAAAAGGACTTCATCGTCGGGTTCGACATCAAGGAACTCAAGCGATTCACCACCGACCCGTCCGGTCTCAAAGACTTGGTGAAACAGGGGCACGACCTGATGGCCCGCTTCGAAGATCTGGGCATCCCCTTTGTTGCTGCCATCCAGGGCAATTGCCTTGGTGGAGGCCTTGAGGTCGCCTTGGCTTGCACCGCACGAGTCGCCTCAGAATCCCCGAAAACAAAGCTCGGCCTTCCAGAAGTCATGCTGGGTGTGATTCCCGGCGCGGGCGGCACTCAACGATTGCCCAAAGTGGTCGACCTGCAGGTCGCCCTCGACATGATTCTCACGGGCAAACAATTGAACGCCCGCAAAGCGCTCAAGGCCGGTCTGGTCGATGACGTCGTGCATCCAGCGATCCTGCTCAAGACCGCGGCAGAACTAGCGAAGAAGCTCCACGGTGAACGGAAGGCCGACTCGGGTCTGCACCTCAAAGATGTTCTGGCGGACCCCACTGGTGGCGCCATGAAATTGGTGGCCGCCACGCCCGCCCGTTCAATTATTTTCAATAAAGCGCGTGAAGCCGTAATGAAGCAGACCAAGGGCCACTATCCGGCCCCGCTGAAGGCGCTTGAGGTCATCGAAAAAGGGCTCGCAAAAGGATTTGATGCCGGCATTAAAGCCGAATCCGAAGCGTTCATCGAACTGGTTCAGACCGATGTCGCTAAGAACCTGATTAATTTATTCTTCATGAAGACCGAGATCGACAAGGACCCCATTGTCGCAAAGACCGTTAAACCCACCGAAGTCAAAAAGCTCGGAGTGCTTGGCGCAGGTCTGATGGGCGCGGGAATCGTCCAGGTCGCGGCGTTCAAAGGATATAATGTCCGGCTTAAAGATCGCGACGCCAAGGGTCTGGGTTGGGGTCTAAATTATTGCAACGAGCTTTACCAAAAACAGGTGAAACGACGCTCGATGTTGGCACCCGAAGCCGACATTGCAATGGGTCGCATCAGCGGCACCACAACCTACGAAGGCTTTGAGCGATGCGAGTTGGTGGTCGAGGCTGTCTTTGAAGACCTCGAATTAAAACGCCAAATTTTGGCGGATATCGAAGCCCTCGGAAATTCTGAGCTTATTTTTGCGAGCAACACGTCGACGATTCCAATCGGCGAAATTGCAAAAAACGCAAAACACCCAGAGAACGTCATCGGGATGCATTTTTTCTCGCCCGTTCATAAAATGCCACTGCTCGAAATCATCAAGACCGACAAGACCAGCGACCGTGCCATCGCGACGACCCTCAAAGTCGGCCGGGATATGGGCAAGACCTGCATCGTGGTGTCCGACGGACCAGGCTTTTTCACCAGTCGCGTGATTGGATCCTATATCAACGAAGCCGGCTGGATTCTGCAGGAAGGCTCAAGCGTTGAAGCCATCGACAAAACGATGGAAAAATTCGGATTTCCAATTGGCCCGCTGAAACTCACGGACGAGGTCGGAATCGACGTCGGTGTGAAGGCGGCCAAGGTGTTGGGAGAGGCGTTCAAACACCGACTGGACCAGCCGACTTCGTTGCTGGTGGTCGCTGACGAAGGCCGTAAGGGCCGCAAGAATGGCAAAGGCTTTTATCTTTATGGCGGCGAGAAAAAGGGCGTGGACCTTAGCGTTTACGACAAGCTGCCGATGGGCCGCGATCGCAAGGACCTGGATTCAGACCTGATTCGCGATCGCATCTGGCTCGCGATGCTGAATGAATGTGCGTTTTGTCTGGAAGAAGGCATCACCTCAAGTCCCCGGGATATCGATATCGGCGTGATTTTCGGATTGGGTTTCCCTCCCTTCCGCGGCGGTATTTGCCGTTACGCAGACGAGGTCGGGATTCCAAAAATCGTGGCCACGCTGGACCGACTTTCCCGCACGTATGGAAAGCGCCTCGCGCCCGCACAGATCCTGGTCGACATGGCCAAAAATAATAAAAAATTCTACAAGGCTTGAGGTAAATCATGGCGACAAAAATTAAGAAAACCCCAAGTCTTGGCGGCGACGACCGCATCGCGATTGTGGCAGCAGCCCGAACTCCTTTTGTAAAAGCATGGAGCGAGTTCAAGGACTTCAATGAAGCTGACCTTGCTCGCCTGGCGGTCAACGAGCTGCTCAACCGCATCGACATCGATCCGCAGATCATCGACGAATGCATCGTCGGCTGTGTTTCGGCGCCGATGAACGGGCCGAATATCGCCCGCGAAGTCGTGTTGCGTAGCCAACTGCCTCGTGAAATTCCGGCTTATACGGTGCAGATGTATTGCGCCTCGAGTGGAATTGCGACCGTCAATGCCGTCGGAGATATCCTGTCTGGCGTGGCCGACACCGTCCTTGTGGCGGGCGTCGAATCGATGAGTTCGGCACAGGCTCGGTTCACGCTGAGCCTGACTCACGCACTCAACGACGCTTCAAAAGCGCGCAGTGTTCAGGCGAGGGTCAAGGCGTTTGCGGAAGTGAAGCTCAGCGACTTAAAACCCGATGTGCCGAGCATCGCCGAACCCACAACCGGCAAGGCGATGGGCGATTCGGCCGAGGATATGGCCAAACATTTTCATGTCACTCGAGAGCAACAAGACGAGTGGTCGCTTATCACGCATCAGCGTGCGGCGAAGGCGCAAGCCGAAGGCCGGTTCCCCGAAGTGATTACGGTAAATGCCGGCGCGAAATTCGGCACCGTTGTGGACCATGACACCCTTGTTCGTGGTGATACGACGCTCGAAAAAATGGCCAAATTGCGTCCCGTTTTTGACCGCAAACACGGAACAGTCACCGCCGCCAACGCCTCGCCGTTGACCGACGGTGCGTCTGCTCTCCTTTTGATGCGCGAAAGCAAAGCCAAGGCGCTGGGCCTTAAGCCCATGGCATTCATCAAGTCGCACGCCATCGCTGGTTTGGACCTGATCAAATACGAGATGTTGCTGGGACCTACTTTCGCGACTCCAAAAGCGCTCAGCCGCGCAGGCCTGACCTTAAGGGATATGGGCCTGATCGAGATGCACGAGGCCTTTGCTGCGCAGGTTTTGGCCAATGCCAAAATCTGGGGTGATAAAAAACTCTGTGGCGATCTTGGCCTGGATACGATTGGTGAGGTCAACATGGAACAATTGAACGTTAACGGAGGTTCGATACCCATCGGGCACCCTTTTGGCGCCACGGGCGCGCGCTTGCTAATGCAGCTGGCGGGTGAGATGGAACGTCAAGACCTTCAATACGGACTCGCCACTGCGTGTGCAGCAGGCGGTCTTGGGTTTTCGATGATCCTTGAACGTTGATGTTTTTGACGCATTTGAGCCAAGAAGATGAAACACTTTTTCACCAGCGCTTTCGGGCGATTTAGATTGGTCAGCCTTCTGGAAGGCCTCTCGTTTATATTGCTCGTCGGTATGGCGATGCCCTTAAAATACATGGCCGGCGAGCCCTTGATGGTTTCCATCATGGGTCGTGCCCATGGTGGGCTTTTTGTGCTCTTTATGATCGCATTGGTGCACGCCGCCGTTGACGAAGGCTGGACCTGGCGCGCCTTGATCGCGTTTATGGCGTCTTTGGTGCCTTTTGGGGCGTTCGCCCTGGAATGGCATTTCCGAAAAGAAGAAGCCGAATTGGAAGCAGAGGTCGCGGTTGCGTAGTCGTTGGGTGGTCTTTATCGGGTTGGGGCTCGCTTCATGCGGGCATCCTTCCTCGCAGACCCAAGACCCAACGACCGCCGGCAAAGCAGACGGTCAATCCCAATCGGAATGCCCACCGGCCCATAAGCGTACCATCGCTGCGACGGACTTGGTCCTGAACGTGGTGAGCGGCCGCGCTACGGCCATGATCGGGCTCGATATTCCAGGGTGCAGCGGCGTCGAATTGGTCACCGAAGACCTGACGATCGATGCCGTCACCGATGCCTCGGGCAATCCTTTGGAATGGCAGCTTGCCGCGTTTTCAAACGCTGCGGGTGATTTCGACACGCTGATTATTCCGGCCGCGCTCGACACCGTCGTGGTCGAATACGCGTTTGAATCGGGTGATGCCGATTCCACCGCCCGACCTGACGTGTATTCGACTCTGAGTTGGCCGCATAAATGCGGGCGAATCATGCCTTGCCATACCGACCCCAACGACGGCCTAAAATTGACGGTCGAAGTTGACGGCCTTCAGGACGGCGAGGTCGCGATCACGACTCCAGCCCTTTCCAACGAAGCAGCGAGCTACATGGCGGCGTTGGCCATAGGCCCCTATCAGGAAGAGCTGATTGGCACCTCTGCCAGCGGCATCGCCGTTCATGCTTGGTGGTTGCCGGTATTGGGCGAAGAACGTCAGGACGACATTCTGGCGGCGATGGCACCCGTGGTTCCCGCGGTCGATTGGCTCGAAACGAATTTGGGCCCCTACGGTTTTGGGAAAAATATCGGTGCAGTCGAAGTCGATTGGGGTCCAGGCACCGCGCTTGGCGGCATGGAACACCACCCATTCTGGCATGTCGACGACGGGACGATGACCGACATCGAAACCCAAATTCATGAATTAATTCACGGTTGGTACGGCAACGGAATTCGCATCGGATGTTGGGAAGATTTTATTTTATCCGAAGGCGTGACTTCTTACCTTGCGGCCCGGGTGATGGGGCAGGTGATTGGTCCCGAAGCCGAAGCCAAGGTGTGGAGCGATTACGCCGAAGACCGCGCCGATTGGGAAAACACCGAGGCCTGGCGCGACGGCGAATGCACTCTATTTACAGTCGAAGGAACCGAAATCTGGTCGTTGGCGCCCTACCGACGCGGTGCATTTTTCTTCAAGAAAATCGCCGACGAAATTGGGGCCGAAAAACTAGACGCTGCATTCGCGACTTTTTACCAAGAAAACCAGGGCCGCTCGGCTCGATTTGCAGACCTTCTAAATCATATCGAAGCGCAAACAGGCTTTGATGCCCCGACGCTGGCCCAACAAACACTGCTTTGAGCATCAGGTTTCAGGTTTCAGGTTTCAGGTTTCAGGTTTCAGGTTTCAGGTTTCAGGTTTCAGGTTTCAGGTTTCAGGTTTCAGGTTTCAGGTTTCAGGTTTCA